>DATLHN010000750.1:0-2194 GCA_035539875.1 Armatimonadaceae bacterium | reverse complement strand
GGCGTCCCGCTCCGGTCCCGGTCCTGTCGTCGCCACGGTCGTTTCCCCCTCCCGTCGGTGTTTCCCGTCCTCGCAATTCTCACGTACCGAGAACCGCCCGGCGGCAAACCGCGCGGCCCATAAAGATTTCCTTGACACCGGGAAAGTTCATGGATATACTCCCCGTACGGACGGCTCAAACAGTTGCGCAACGGAAAACCGTGTTGCGCGTGTGTTTGAGCAAGGCGTGAAGAATTGCGCTACTGTTTGAGCAGAACGGGGCGACCGGTAACCGACGATGGACCACTTCCCAACGGGCGACGACAAACTAACCCTCCGCGGCCTGGAGCGGGTGACGATCAAGGACGTCGCCCGCGTCGCCGGGTGCTCGGTCTCGACCGCCTCGCTCGTCCTCGCCGGGAAGGCCAAGGAGCGCCGCCTCTCCGACCAGCTCGTCGGCCGGGTCCGCGCCGCCGCCCGCGAGCTGGACTACGCCCCCAACTTGCTCGTCCGCTCCCTGCGCCAGGGGCGCACGCTGGTCATCGCGCTCTACAACGGCTTCGGGCCGCGCGAGGACCGCGACTTCTACATGGACCACCTCAACTCGCTGATGGCGCGGGCCGCGGGCGCGTCCGGTTACGACCTGCTCACCTACTGCGACTACTCCCGCCCGGTCGACGCCACCTACCGCCTGCTCAACGGCGGGCGCTCGGACGGCCTGGTCTACTTCGGCCCGCTGGACAACCCGCTCATCCCCCTGCTGCGCCGCAGCAGCGCACGGCTGCCGGTGGTCCTTTTGAACCGGGTGGACGAAGAGGGCGTCCTCTCGTCCGTGTCGGACGACATGCGGGACGGCATGGAGCAGGTCGCGGCTGCGCTGGTCGCCGCGGGGCACCGGCGCGTCGCAGCGGTCGGAAGCTCGCCCGGCACCGCCAACAAGGCGTCCGTGCGGATCGCCGCGCTGCGGGAGGCGCTGGAAGCGCGGGGGGTATTCCTCCCCGAGGAGCGGGTCCTGCCGATCTACGGGGGCGGCCCCTTCACCCACGCGACCGCGTTGCGGCACCTCCTCGCGCTGCCCGAGCCGCCCACCGCGCTGTTCTGCTGGAACGACGAGACCGGGTACCAGATGCTTGAGGAGTGCCGGGCGCAGGGCGTCGCCGTCCCGGACGCGCTCTCGCTGATCGGTTACGACGGCCTGCACTGGCCGTCGACGTCGCCGCACGTTCTCGCGTCGGTCGACACGCGCCTCAAGGGCCAGGCGGCGGCGGCGGTGCGCCTGCTGGACGCCGTCATCGCGGGGAAGACGCCCTCCCCGGTTCGCGAGATCACGCCCGTCACCCTGACGACGGGCACGACGTTCGGCCCGCCGAAGGACTCCTGACTGCCGTCCACTACGTTACATCCGCTCGCGCCGCGTGTGCGCGCACTCAATACCTCTGCCGCTCGATGAAGGGAACGATTCCAATGCCGGTACCTGATTTTCGCCCCGCCGACCGCTGCCGCCGCGCCTTTACTTTGATCGAACTGCTCGTCGTCATAGCGATAATAGCGATACTCGCCGCGATACTCTTTCCCGTCTTCGCCCAGGCGCGCGACAAGGCCCGGCAGGCGGCCTGTACCAGCAATATGAAGCAGTTTGCCCTCGCCTGGCTGATGTACGCCCAGGACTACGACGAGACGGTCCTGCCGATCCGCTGGGGCGGCGGCAACAACCAGTACTTCCCGGTCCGCCCCCTGCTCGACCCGTACGTCAAGAACC
The DNA here is from genome assembly GCA_035539875.1 of Armatimonadaceae bacterium. Taxonomy (GTDB): domain Bacteria; phylum Armatimonadota; class Armatimonadia; order Armatimonadales; family Armatimonadaceae; genus CALEKU01. Next base: position 456 of record DATLHN010000750.1, on the reverse strand, counting down.
AGGGCATCTACGTCTGCCCGTCCAACAACCAGACGGACCAGACGACCATGACGCTGACCTACAGCTACAACTGGTGCGTCGGCACCACCTGCGGCGGCGGCAACGAGCACCCGCTCGCCAACTTCGACCTTCCGGCCCAGGTGCCCGCCTTCGCCGAGGCGAACAACACCAACTTCACGACGGTCAGCTACTACTTCGCGATGGTCAACACGACCACGTTCTGGGGCCGGCGCTCCGACCCGGCGGGCAACAGCCTGTCCTTCTGGGGCGGCGCGACCCCCAAGATGATCTCCCACAACGAGGGCGCGAACCTCGTCTTCGTGGACGGCCACGTCAAGTGGTACCACAGCCAGCCGTTCACACTGGACTCGAACTCCTACAACTCCGACCGGGCCTGGTACAAGGGCACCGCCGCCCAGCCCGGCCCGCCCCGCGAGAACCTGGACTGGGACGCCG
>DATLHN010000749.1:0-6370 GCA_035539875.1 Armatimonadaceae bacterium | reverse complement strand
CTCCAGCATCGTGGCGAGGCGCGACGGAACCGCCTCCACTACCCCGATGCCGGTGGCACGGCCTTCCGGCGTGTCGGTGAACCAGCGATTCAGCGGCTTGCCGTTGAGGTACGGTACCGACCCGATTACCTTCTTCATGGTGTGAGTCCTTGCTTTCCACTTATAAAGACAAGCAAGGGGCGTTCACAAATCCCGAATTTCGTTCTAGCGCAGGAAGACATCGAGTGCGGTGAAGACCAGCAGTCCCGTCGAGACCGTGATGTTGACGTTGAAGAAGGCGATGTTGAGGCGGCGCAGGTCGTCCGGGCGGATGATGGCGTGCTCCCAGGCGATCAGCGCGGCGGCGAGTGCGACCCCGAGGTAGTACCAGAGGCCGAGCCCCGCGTCGACGCCCGTGAGGACCAGAAACCCGACCATCGCCGCATGCGCGGCCCGGCCGAGCCACAGCGCACCGGTCGGCCCGAGCGCGACCGGCATGGAGCGGAGCCCCGCGCTCCGGTCGAACTCCACGTCCTGCAGCGCGTAGATGATGTCGAACCCGATCAGCCAGCAGACGACCGCCGCGCCCAGGAAGAGCGGCGTCGCCGCGAACTCCCCGCGCACGGCCACCCAAGCGCCGACCGGCGCGACCGCGAGCGCGAGCCCCAGGAAGCCGTGCGACCACGCCGTGAATCGCTTGGTGAACGAATAGAAGAAGACGATGGCGAGGGCCAGCGGCGAAAGCGCGAGGGCGAGCGGGTTGAGCATCCCGGCAGCGAGGACCAGCAGCGCGGAGGTCGCCACCGTAAAGCCTATGACGAAGGGAACGGATACGAGGCCCGCGGGAATCGCCCGGCCCTTCGTGCGCGGGTTCCGGGCGTCGACGTCGCGGTCCACGAGGCGGTTAAACGCCATCGCCGCCGAGCGCGCCCCGACCATCGCGACGAGAATCCAGAGCGCCTGCCACGGAGTCGGCAGGCCGTTCGCGGCCAGCAGAGCGCCCATGAAGGCGAACGGCAGCGCGAAGAGCGTGTGCTCGATCTTGATCATCTCCAGCACGACGCGCAGCTTCTTCCACGGCGTCGCCGGGGGGACCGGCGCGGCTCCGGCGGTACTCATCCGTGCTTCCACTCCCCCACCAGGTCCTGATCGACGCCGACCGCCTGGAGGGTGCGCGCGACGATGGTGTCCACCACATCCTCGATCGTCTTCGGGGCGTTGTAGAACGACGGCGCGGCGGGCAGGATAGTGGCCCCCGCCTCGGCGAGCTGCGTCATGTTGCGCAGGTGGATCAGGTTCCAGGGAGTCTCCCGGATGACGAGCACGAGCTTTCGCTTCTCCTTCAGACAGACGTCCGCAGCCCGGGTCGTCAGGTCGTCGCTGATGCCGTTCGCGATGCGGCCCGCGGTGCCCATGGAACAGGGAATGACGACCATCCCCGCGTGCCGGAACGAGCCGGACGCCGGCGGCGTGAAGTAGTTCGAGGTGTCGCAGAAGCGCACCTGCGGGGCGTCGCACCCCAGGAGCTCGTGCGCCGCGGGCGGCTTCGAGAGGCTCAGCCCCAATTCCGTGGCGAGGACGGAAGGCGCGTTCGACGACAGGGTGACGTAGATCTCGTCGAAGTGTCGGACGGCCTGGCGCAGGAACCGCACCCCGTAGATCGCACCGCTGGCACCCGTGATCGCGACCACGAGGCGTCGCTCAGGCGGTACGGACATCGCCGCTCTCCAGCGCCGCCAGCGCGGCGTCCAGGACGCGCACCTCGACCGGGGCCAGCAGGCCGCGCGCCTCCTCGACGCTCACGACTTTGCGGTCGACGACGCCGTTCGGGGCGGGGTCGTTGACCGGTCCGTCCTCGAGAGACGCGATAGCCCCGGCGACCCAGAGGAAGAAGGACGGGTGCACCGGGTAGACGCGCCCCGGAACGCGGTTCAGGAACTCGACGCGGGTCGCGGCCACCGGGCGGTACTCCGGCACGAGCGTCGCTCGCGCCTCCTCCCACACCTCCCGGATCAGCGCGGCGTCCGTCGTCTCGATCCCTTCCAGACGCCCGCCCGGAAACGTAAACTTCCCGTCGGCGTTCTGGACGAGGAGGATCTGCGGCGTGAGGCCGTTCGGAACGAAGCCGACCGCATGCACGGAGCGAATCCGGTGGTTCGACTCGACAAGCGAAGGCGGACCGGTCACGAGGCGGACGCGCTGAGCCTCCCCCCACACCGTCTCGCAGACGTGCCACGCGCCCGGCGGGAGGCCGGCGCGCGTCCGCTTGTTTCGGGTCCCTGCCATGACGTAAATGCTACTGCAATCTCAGACGGGCTACAGGCCGAGTTCGTTCCACATCGCGTCCACCCGAGCCCGGACGTCCGGTGACATCTCGATGACCGGAGGCCAGCGCCGCTCGAAGCCCTCTTCCGGAAGCTTCCGCGTGGCGTCGATGCCCATCTTCGAGCCGAATCCCTCCGCGCGGCTGGCGTGGTCGAGCACGTCGATCGGGCCGCGGACGAACGAGACGTCGCGCTCCGGGTCTATATTGTTCGCCACGACCCACAGTACTTCCTGAAGGTTCTGGACGTCAACCCATTCGTCCACGACCAGGATGATCTTGGAGAACATCAACTGCCCGAGACCCCATATGGCGTGCATCACCTTCCGGGCGTGGCCCGGGTAGCGTTTGCGTATCTTGACGATGCAGAGGTTGTGGAACACGCCCTCGACGGGCAGGTTGTAGTCGATGATCTCCGGGACGAACAGGCGCACGAGCGGCAGGAAGAGGCGCTCCGTCGCCTTGCCCAGCCAGCCGTCCTCCATCGGCGGCCGCCCGACGATCGTCGCGGGGTACACCGGACTGCGACGGTGCGTGATCGCGGTGACCCGGAAGACCGGGTACTCCTCCTCCAGCGTGTAGAAGCCCGTGTGGTCGCCGAACGGTCCCTCGGTGCGCCGCTCTCCCGGAGGGACGTAGCCTTCGATCACGATCTCGGCGTCCGCCGGCACCTCGAGCGGCTGCGTCTTGCACGCCACCAGATCGACGGGGCGCTTTCGCAGGAAGCCCGCGAACGACATTTCGTCGATCATGTCCGGCAGCGGCGCGGTCGCGGCGTAGGTAAGTGCCGGGTCGCCCCCCAGGGCCACCGCGACCGGGATCGGTTTCCCCTGCGCCTCGTACTCGGCGTGATGGCGCGAGCCGACCTTGTGGCGCTGCCAGTGCATCCCGGTCGTCGCGCGGTCGTAGACCTGCATCCGGTACATGCCGACGTTGCGCTTGCCGGTCCGGGCCTCTTTGGTGAAGACCAACGGCAGCGTGACGAACGGCCCGCCGTCCATCGGCCAGCAGGTCAGAACCGGAAGTTCGCCGAGGTTGACGTCGTCCCCGGTTTTGACGACCTCCTGGCAGGGCGCGTCGCGGACGATCCGCGGTGCGGTGTTGCGGCCTATCTGTGCCAGGCCGGGAAGCAGCGCGGCCTTTCCGAGCAGGCCGGGAGGCATGCTGCCCGGCAGTGCGACCAGCTTCTCGATCTCCCGAGCGATCTCATCGAAGTCGCTTACGCCCAGCGCCATGCTCATGCGCTTGCGGGAGGCGAACGTATTGATCGCGACCGGCATGCCGTAACCGCGCGGATTCTCGAAGAGCAGCGCCGGGCCTTCCGCCTTTACCACGCGGTCCGCGATCTCCGTGATCTCCAGCGCCGGGTCAACGGGTCGCGATATCCGCTTCAGCTCCCCCGCCGCCTCCAGCGCCCGAATGAACTCCTGGAATCCGCCCGTGTACGCCATGACTGCTGCCGCCCGCCGTTTCTAGCCGCTAATCCGTGCGAAATTTCACAATGTCTTCCGGTGAGTTTACCGGTCGCGCGCCCGCTTTGTCAAGCAGTCGCGGCGACGGCGTTCCCCCGAACGGCAACGCGGGGCGCCGGCAGCAAGCCGGCGCCCCGCGAGAAAACCCTATGGAATGGGCAGGACAGGATTCGAACCTGTGTAGGCTTTCGCCGACGATTTTACAGACCGCCTCCTTTAGCCACTCGGACACCTGCCCCTATTCGGTTTTCAGAGCCGGCGACAGGACTCGAACCCGCGACCCGCTGTTTACAAAACAGCCGCTCTACCACTGAGCTACACCGGCGCGAATCGGCCCCTATCCGCCGACAACGCGCATTATAGGACGCGCCTGAAGGCTTGTCAAGGCGGATTTGGCGGCTGTCAGCGGTGACCCTGGCTGCCCTCGATGTGCGCCGCCAGCGCGAACAGGCCCGTCATTCCGGCCAGCACGAAGGCGAAGAAGAAGCCGAAGTAGAACGGGGCCTCGAACCATCGCATTCCCACTAGGCCGCCCACGATTCCCGCCAGTACCGACAGCGCCGAATATATTGCCACCCGCTTTCCCACTCTCACCGCGTCCTTTCCTCCACTTCCGACTCCGCCGCCGCGCGCTCCTGCCACTCCCCGCCCCCGAACCGCCGCACGTCCGCGAAAACCCGCCGCGCCTCGTCATACTTGCCGCGTTTCCGGAGCGCGGTCCCGAGCAGGAACCTCCCCTCCCCCGTCGCGTCGAACACGCGGGCGCGGAGCCCCTCGAAGACCGCGAGCGTTCGGACTGCGTCTTCCCCCCGCTCCTCCCGCAGGTACGCGCGCCCGAGGGCGATGCGCCAGGCGAAGAGCCGCCCGACGGCCGTGAAATACGGTGCGAGGACCAGGACGCCGCTCAGCGCGTCCAGGGCGAAGCGGTACCGGCCGAGGGCGGCCCACTGAAGGGATAGGACCGCCAGCAGGAACCCGAGGGCGACGACCCGCACTCCTAGCCAGGCGAGGGCGCGCGCGTGGCGTCGGCCCAACTCCGCGAGCGCCGCTTCCACGGGCGGGGCGACAGCTGCGGCTGCGGCCGGATCAGTGGTCATGCGAGGCGTCTTCGCCAAGTTCACCGGCCGGCTGCCCGGAAAGTAGTCGCGGCAGGAGCGCGGCGAGGTGCAACGACACCGAGGAGTTGGCCACCACCATGTCCGCGCCCGCGGCGCGCGCCGCGGCGTGCTTGTCGGCCTCGACGTGCCCGGCGAACGCGAGCACGGGAATGTCCTTCGTCCCGGGGTCGGCCTTCAGAGAGGCGATGATCGCCGCCGGGTCGTAGCGGCGCGCGGTCAGGTTGACCAGTACGGCGGACGGCTTCGCATCCCGCAGCGCCGCGGCAAGGCTCGCGCCGTCGCCGACCGTGCGCAGGGAGTGACCGAGCGGGCGGAGACCTTCCCGAATCCGAGACGGGAACATCAGGTCGTCCGCGAGCAGAAGGATCGTCGTCCCGGGCGTGGCGCTCATGGTGTCATTCTACCGCTTCGCCCCAAAACGCGTTCGGTCGCCGGTCCGCGATACACTGATTGCGTATCGACAAGGAACACGGGAACACTCGCATGCTGAACTGGATGCCGATCGTCTACTACGTCTACGCCGCGCTCCTTCTGGGCGGAGGCATGATGGGAATGAAAGTCGCCGGCTCGACAAAGTCGGTCGTAGGGGCGAGCATATTCGCCCTCATAGCCGTCGCGGCGGGAGTGCTCACCCGCTCGAACCCGCGCGCGGGCCTGATACTCGGGCTGCTGGATGCGCTCGCCGTGACGGCGCTCTTCGTCTACAGGTATATGGATACACGAAAGCCGATGCCCGCTTTCGGATCGATCGGGCTCAGCGTCGTCGTGCTCGTCCTCACCGTCGCCGCCTTCAGCGCCCTGAAGCGCCCCGCCGGAGAGGGATAGCACGATGCTCGTCTCCGCCGACGCGTCGGCCCTGCTCGCCCTGATCGCACACGACGGCAAGAAGAAGGACATGGCGGCCTTCGTCGAGCGGCACCGGGACCGCCTCGTGGGCGTGCCCCTGCTCGCCACTAATACGACGGGCGGCGTGATCACCCATATGACCGGGCTGCCCGTCAGGCGGGTGCTGTCCGGCCCGATGGGGGGCGACCTCCAGATCGGCGCGCTCGTCGCCGAAGGCGCGGTGCGCGGGGTCATCTTCCTCCGGGACCCGCTCCAGCCCCACCCCCACGAGCCGGACATCTCGGCCCTGCTGAAGGTCTGCGACACTCACAACGTCCCTCTCGCGACGAACCTGGCCACCGCCGAGATGCTGCTCGACAACCTCTGCCCCCTACCCTCCTGAGGGCGGAAGCGCTTTCTCCCGCGCCGGATCGCCGCCCGGCGGCGGAGACGCGACCTCCGGCGGCATCGCCGCGCGCTCGGGTGGCAGGCTCAGGAAAGCATAGTAGGCGACGGCGGCGATCGCCGCGAGCAGCGCGAGCAGCAAGAGTATTCCCGCGGGGCCCCGGTGGGTCGGCTCGGGAACCGCATCCTCTGCCTCCGCCGACGCCTTCCTACCGCGCACGCGACGCCTCACTCACGCTCCTCTCCCC
>DATLHN010000748.1:0-4095 GCA_035539875.1 Armatimonadaceae bacterium | reverse complement strand
CTTCAGGATGAGCAGGTTTTCTTCTCGGGCCATGTCAGTGATCCTTTATCTTTATTTTCAGATCCAGTGGAAAAGGTGCGCCACGGTGACGGCGGAGGTCGAGACGACCGCGCCGAAGAGGGCGAAGGAGAAGACGCGCGCGGCCTTTCGCTCGCGATCCGCTTCGGCCAGGGCCACGGTGTACCAGGGCTGCTGATCTATGAACTCGACCACGAACAGGTCGTCCTGCTCGATGACGCGGGCGCGGTGGCGGCGCAGGTAGAACCCGCGCGAGGCGCGGGTGACGTCCGGGGCGGGAGTGGGTTTGCACGCCTCCGGCCGAGCGGCGGCAGCGGCGGCGGTGGCAGTAGCGGCGGTGCCAGTTCTAGGCGACGAGAGGTTCACGGCATTTCGCCTTCCTCCACGAAGTGGGAACGACGGCAGTCACGACACACACGAATCGTTACAGGCGGCGCAGCTGTTCGGCGGCCTCCAGAGGGTCCATCTCACCGTCTTCGACGGCCCGCAGGAGACGCTTTCGCTTCTCCTCGCGCGCTCCGCCGCTCGCCACGCGCGCCGCGGCCGCGGCGGACGCCTCCTCCGTCGCCCGCTCCTCCGCGAGCGCCGCCTCGAGGGCCTCTACCACGCCGTCGAGTCGAGAGCGGACCGTCGGGTAGGAGACGCCCAGCACCCGCTCCATATCCCGGATCACGCCGCGGCAGAGGACGAACGCCTCGATGAAGCGCTGGTGCTCCTGCCCGAGGCGCGCGAGCGGCGCGCCGGGAAAGACGCCGTGCAGGCGCGTCTCGCACCGGGAACAGGACAGCTCGGTGACGCGCAGCGGCCCGTCGCACACGGGACAGATCGTCACCTGACGCGGCATCGACCCTGCTTCTCTTTGTAAACGAATTTCATGTCAGCATGAGGATAACACGAACCCTTAACTTTTTCAAGCCTTGCATTCAAAAAGTTAATTCGGTAATTAACTTTTTGAGTAAGCAAGGTCGTCCCGGCTGGCGGGGAACCGGGCGCGCGTCGCGGGGGGTATACTATCGACGGCGATGAAGCGCGCGCGACCTGCCGTCACGCCTGAACACCCGTCCCTCGTTCAACGTCCACACATTCTGACCGGACTCCATAGAAAGCGTCCCGCCAGAAAGGAACCTCCTCTCATGCCGGACATTACACGCAAGTCTTTCGCCGCCCCGGCGGCTCTTGCCGCGCTCGCGCTGCTCGCCGGCGCGGTGGCCGCCCCGGCGCTGCTGGAGCGCGGAGCCGCCACCGTCGCCGCCGTCATCGCGGCCGACACCGCGCTGGACGCGAGCAACCCGCTCGTGGGCAAGCCCGCCCCCGCGTTCTCGCTGCCCGACCAGAACGACAAACCCGTCACGCTCGCCGCCCAGAAGGGCAAGTGGGTCGTCCTGGCGTTCTACCCCGCCGACATGACGTCGGGCTGCACGCTCCAGAACCGCTCCTACACCGCGAAGAAGGACGCCTTCACCGGCAAGAACGCCGTCGTCTTCACCGTCTCCACGCAGGGCACGGACAGCAAGAAGCAGTTCTGCTCCAAGGAGGGGCTGACGCATACCCTGCTCTCCGACGTCGGCGGCGGCATCGCCAAAGCCTACGGCGTGCTCCCCGAGAACGGCAAGTACGCCCGCCGCTGGACCTTCTACATCGCTCCCGACGGCAGGGTCGCGGGCGTGGACACCAAGATCGACGTCGCCACCGCCGCCGAGGAATCGCTCTCCATCCTCGACACCCTGAGCAAGGGCAAGACCGGCGGCGCTGCCGCGCCCGCACCAGCGCCCGCCGCGGGCAAGGTGGAGATGGGCAAACCGGTGGCCGACTTCACGCTGCCGGACACGGCAAGCGGCAAGACGGCCTCGCTGGCGGAACTCTCCAAGGCCAAGAAGGCGACGGTGGTGGTCTGGGTGTCCACCCAGTGCCCGGTCTCAAACGACTACAACGAGCGACTGGCACAGCTATCGGAACAGTACGCCGCCAGGGGCGTACAGTTCATAGGGGTGAACTCCAACAGCCGGGAGGCCGTCCCAGAGATCGCGGCGCACGCTCGGCAGAACGACCTGGCGTTTCCCATCCTGAAGGATGCCGACAATGCCATCGCCGACCGGTTCGAGGCGAAGGTGACTCCGGAGGCGTTCGTCCTGGACGCGAAGGGGAACCTGGTGTTCCACGGCGCGATCGACGACAGCCGGGACGCGACTAAAGTCAAGACGAAGTATCTGGTCAGCGCGCTCGACGCGCTCGTTGAGGGCAAGCCGGTGACCGTACAGCCCGGGCGTGCGTTCGGCTGCACGATCCAGCGCGTCGCCCGGAATTAACGTGTCGACGTTTCTAAGGAAGGAACAAGAGTATTGTTAAGCTGGAAAAGAAGCGCGGCCCTGCTCGCCGCGCCCGCCGCGCTGGTAACGCTCGCCGCGCCGATGTCTCAGGCGCAGTCCGGCGCCGTCACCCCCATCGACGCCGCGGGATTGAAGAAGCAGGTCGCCGCGCGCAAGGGCAAGGTCGTGGTGGTGAACTTCTGGGCGACCTGGTGCGGACCGTGCGTCGAGGAGTTCCCGTCGCTGGTCACGCTCCAGAACAAGAACGCCGCCAAGGGGCTTGACCTGGTGACCGTCTCCTTCGACGAAGCGAGCGACAAGGGCAAGGTCAACGCCTTCCTCGCCAAGAACAAGATCAAGAAGGGCGCGTTCCTGAACAAGAGCGGTTCGGACCTGGACGACGCGTACATCAAGTACCTGGAGCCGAAGCTCCCGGCGTCAGCCGCGGTCGCCCTCCCCCGCACCTACATCTTCAACCGGAGCGGCAAGTTGGTGAAGGTCATCACCGGCAGCCAGACCCTGGCCCAGTTCCAGGCCGCCGTCGCCCCCCACCTGAAGTAGCAGCAGGCAGGACAAGCGAAAAGCGGGGGACGCCGTTTCCGGCGTCCCCCGCTTTTCGTCAGCGTCTAACTACTTGTAGCGCTCGAAGACGACGACGGCATTGTGGCCGCCGAAGCCGGAGTTGTTGGACATCGCGGCGTCCACGGTCGCCTTGCGCGGCGTGTTCGGGACGTAGTCCAGGTCGCAGTGCGGGTCGGGCGTCTCGTAGTTGATCGTCGGCGGCAGCGTCTCGCGCGCGATCGCGAGTACGCTCGCGATCGCCTCGATCGCCCCCGCCGCGCCGAGCAGGTGCCCGGTCATCGACTTGGTGGACGAGATCGCCAGTTTGTACGCGTGGTCGCCGAACGCGTTCTTCAGCGCCGCCGTCTCCGCCTTGTCGTTCAGCGGGGTCGAGGTGCCGTGCGCGTTGACATAGCCGATCTGCTCCGGCGCGAGGTTCGCGTCCGCCAGGGCATACCGCATCGCCTTCGCGACGCCCTCCCCGCCGGGAAGCGGCTGCGTCATGTGGTAGGCGTCGCTGCTCATGCCGTAGCCCGTCAGCTCCGCGTAGATCTGCTTCGCGCCGCGCCGCTCGGCGTGCTCCAGCGTCTCCAGGATGAGTACGCCCGCGCCCTCGCCGATGACGAAGCCGTCCCGGCCCGCGTCGAACGGGCGCGACGCCTTCTGCGGGCAGTCGTTAAACTTCTTGGTCATGGCCATCATGTTGCCGAAGCCGGCAACGGCGGTCGCCGTGATGGCCGCCTCCGTCCCGCCCGCGATCATGACGTCCGCCGCGCCGCGCCGCAGCAGTTCCAGCGAGTCGCCGATGGCGTTCGCGCCGGTGGCGCACGCGGTCACGACCGTGGTGTTCGGCCCCTTCGCGCCGGTGAGGATCGACGTCCACCCGGAGGCCATGTCCGCGATCATCAGGGGGATGAGCAGCGGCGAGACCCGGTTCGGCCCCTTCTCGATCAGGATCCGCATCTGGTCTTCGAGAGACTGGAGACCTCCGATGCCCGAGCCGACGATGACGCCGACCCGCTCGGCGTTCGAATCGTCTATGACCAGCCCGGAGTCTTCGATGGCCATCTTCGCGGCGGCGACGCCGAACTGCGCGAAGCGGTCCATCTTGCGCGCTTCCTTGCGGTCCATGTAGTCGCCCGCCTCGAAGCCCTTGACCTCCGCCGCGATCTTGACGTCGAAGGCTTCGGGGTCGAAGAGGGTGATCCGC
>DATLHN010000747.1:0-5153 GCA_035539875.1 Armatimonadaceae bacterium | reverse complement strand
AGATCGGGGTCCCGTCGCGGACCGGCGATGGTACATTGCGTTGTGCGGCATTGTACCGGCCGAGTCCCAGAAAACTCCCAAATCAGCGACCTATAACTCCAAAATCGCTCGGTAATATATACTTTCTTTTACGCGAAAGGTTCCGACGCGACGGCGAGCGCGAGAGCGCACGCCGCTTCGAGCGGCATCCGCGAGCCTTCCGACCAGAGGGCGTCGAAGGCTTCCTCGCCGAGCGCGCGCCGGGCGCGCCCGCGTTCGGCGTCCAGCGCCTCCGGGTCGGCGGGCTTGAACGACATGCCGAGGGCGCCACGCTGCGCCTCGGACGCCGCCAGCAGGCGGACCGCGGCGGCGGCGTCGCCGCGCGAGCCCGCCAGGTGGCCGCACTCCTTGAGGCACCAGGCGAGCGCCCGGCGGTCGTCCACCCCGCGCGCCAGCGCGGTCGCCTCGCGCAGCGCGTCGCCCGCCGCCGCGAACTCCCCGCGCAGGCGCAGGACCGTGCCTAGGTTGAGCAGCGAGATGCCGGTGTGCGACCGGCTCCCGAGCGAGCGGGAGATCGCCAGGTCCTCCTCCAGCAGGCGCTTCGCCTCGTCGTAGTCGCCGCGGTAGCGGGCGATCAGGCCCATGTTGTTGAGGGTGCCCGCCACCAGCACCCGGTTGTCCGCGGCCCGGTAGAGGGCGAGGCACTCGCCGAAGAGCGACCACGCCCGCTCCCACTCCGCCTCCTCCATGGCGACGTTGCCCAGGCCCAGGAGCGCGCTGGCGGCGAGGAGCGGGTCCCCGACGCCGCGCGCGAGCGCCAGCGCCTCCTCCTGCATCTCCCGCGCCCGCGCGTAGTCCTGGTGCGTGTAGGCGAGCGAGGCCAGGACGAGCAGCGCCTGCGCCATGCCGGGCCGGTCCCCGAGCGCGGTCCAGCGCCGCAGCGCGGCGTCGGCGGCGGCGCGGGCGGCATCGAAGGCGGCCAGGGCGCGCGCCATCCGCGAAAGCGCCTGCTCCGCCCCCGCCAGGACCCGCTGGACTTCCGGATCGTCGCCTTCGCCCGCGCCTTCGGCGAGCGGGAGCAGCCGCTCCAGCCACTCCCGGCCCTCGGCCGCGAGGCCCCGGACGTCCCAGTACAGCACGAGCGCGGACGCGATCCTTAGTCCCTCCCGGGACGCCGCGCCGCCGACCTCGGCGCACCACGCCAGGGCCGCGCGCAGGTTGTCCACCTCGGCGTCCAGCCGGGCGAGCGCGCGCGCCTGCGACGGCCCGCCGCCGCTCATCTCGCGCTCGGCGGACTCGGCGACGCCGAGGAAGTGCCGGGCGTGGCGGCGGCGCGCCTCCTCGTCCACCGCGATCGTGCGCTGCTGCGCCGCGAACTCGCGGATCGTCTCCAGCATCCGGTACCGCATCGCCGGGTAGGCCGCCGCCTCTTCCGCGTCGCCTCCGACGCTCCCGGCGCTCTCGTCGGCGGCGACCAGCGAGCGCTCGCGCAGCTCCGTGATGAAGCGCAGCGCCGTCATCGTCGCCGCGGCGTCCGCGCTTCCCAGGCAGACGGCCGCCGCCGCGCCGAGGGTCCACCCGCCCCGGAAGACGGAAAGCCGGACGAAGAACCGCTGCATGTCGGGCGGCAGGAGCAGGTAGCTCGTCTCCACCGCCGCGCGCAGCGACCGGTGCCGCGGCGCGATGTCGGCGCGGCGGCTCACCAGGAGGTCGAAGCGGTGGTTCAGCTGCGCGAGCATCTGGGCCGGGGTGAGCGTCTGCGCCCACGCCGCGCACAGTTCGATGGCGAGCGGCAGCCCTTCCAGGCGGTCGCAGAGCCGGGCGACCGCCTGGGCGTTCTCTCCCGTGAGCGCGAAGCCGGGCCGGACGGCCCGCGCCCGGTCCACGAACAGGCGCACCGAGTCGTTCGCGGCGTCGGGGGCGTCCGCGGGGACGGGCAGGGGCGGCACCGGCCACTCGTACTCGCCCTCCAGCCCGAGCCGCTGCCGACTGGTCGCCAGCACCGTCAGCCGGGGCGCGCGCTCCAGCAGCGCCCGCACCAGGCCCGGCGTCGCGCCTCCTCCGCCGTCCGCGCCGAGCAGGTGTTCCACGTTGTCCAGCACGAGCACGGCGGGCCGGTCCGGGCTGGCGAGCGCGTCGGCGACGCGGTCCAGCGGCGCGACCCCGTCGGCGGCGCGCGGCGGCAGGTGCAGCAGGGCGGCGAGGGCGTCCGGAATCTGCCGGGCGTCTTCCAGGTCCGCGAGCGGCAGGAACCAGACGCCGCCGCGCTCGCTCCAGGCGCGCGCGGTCTCCATCGCGAGGCGCGTCTTGCCCGCGCCGCCGACCCCGACCAGCGTCACCAGGCGCACCTCCGGCGCGTCCAGCAGCCCGAGCAGGTGTTCGATGTCCGCTTCGCGCCCGAAGAACCGCGTCAGCGGGGCCGGGAGGGGCGGCGGCGGCGCGGCAGACGTCGCGGGCGCTGCCGGTTCCGCTGACGGAGCAGCGGAGACGGATACGCCGCCCGCGCGCAGGGAGTCGAGAAGCGCGCGGGCGGCGGGCGACGGCTCCTCGCCCAGGGCGTCGGCCAGCACCCGCTCCATCTCGCGGTACTGCCGCCGCGCCGCCGACACCTGCCCGCCCGCCGCGAGCAGCCGGATGATGTCGAGGTAGGCGTCCTCCGCCAGCGGGTCGGCGGCGTGGGCGCGGCGCGCGTAGGCGAGCGCCGTTTCCAGGCGTCCCGCCGCCTCCTCGTGGGCGACGAGCGCGCGGAGCGCCCCGAGAAAGCGGTCGAGCAGGTGCTGGCGCAGGCCGAGGACCCACTCGTCGTCAAGGCGCGGCAGGAGCGGGCCGCGGTACAGGTCGACCGCCGAAAGCAGCAGGCGCGCGCGCTCGTCGGCGTCCGTCGTCGCCGTCGCGCGCGTCAGCGCGTTCTCGAACGTGGCGACGTCCACGCGGACGGCGTCGGCGCTGAGGGAGACGCTTTGACGGTCGGCGACGAGGACACTCCCGCGCGGGGTACCGGGCGGCTCCAGCAGCGGGCGCAGCCAGACGACCGCCTGGGTGAGCCGGTTGCGCCCGGCGTCGGGCGGAGCGTCGGGCCAGAGCAGGTCGGCGAGCGCCTCGCGGTCGCGCGGCTGCCCGGCGTGGAGCGCGAGGTCGGCCAGGAGCGCCTCGGTCTTGCGCGTCTGGAACCGCTCGAGGACCGGCCCGGCCTCGCCGCGGGACGCGCGCAGCCCGCCGAAAAGCTCGAAGTGCCAGACGTCCCCGCCCGCCGCCGCCGTCTCCATGACCTATTGTATCCCGCACCCTTGACAGGCAAGGGGTCCGGAAATATACTCTCCGCAAAGCATCCGGAAGTCATTTTTCTACGTGGTAGGTAGACACGCTTGCTCCGCCCCGCGCGAGCAGCCGGGGCACTGTCATGTCTTCAGGAGGAATCCGATGAGAACGGGCTCCGGAGAGGGCGATTCCGGCCGCGGCGCGATGGCCGGGCAGATCGCGGACGAGATCAAGCGGTGGGCGGACGCGATCAAGGCGACCGCCGAGGCTATCGACGCGGCGGCGGGCACGATCGAGCGGAACGCGACGCGCTCCGTGATACTGGAGGTGAACAACACGTCGAGCCGCAGGCTCTCCATCCTCGGCGGCGGCGACCACGACTGGGGCGGCTTCCGGAAGCTTCCGCCCGAAACCATCCCCCCGCGTTCGCACGCCGAGTTCACGTCCCAGAGCAACTCCCCGCTGACCGGCACGGAGGGGAGCGTGCAGTACGGAGTGGACGACGAAGGGACGGTCTTTCACCTCGAATGGAGCAACCCGTTCGTAGGGGACAACGCGTGCCTGTGCCGCGTCGAGGGCGCGCACGCGGACTTCTACGCGACGAACAGCATCACCGGCGGCGGCAACACCGCCGCCCACATGCGCTTCATCCTGGGCGAAAACGCCGACGCGTCGAAGCGCGACCCGGACTGGCGGACGTGCCTACACTGCAAGACGCTGTTCTACGCCCGCGAGGAAGGGTTCTGCCCGGCGCGCCCGCGCGGCGTCGTGTCCGCGCCGACCGACGCGACCCGCGAGAACGCGCAGGTCCCCGGCCAGCCGCTCCCCGGCGGCCTTCAGTCGGGACCGCGGGGCGGGCCGTGGATAGAGCAGGGCGGGACCGAACCCCTCCCGGACCCGGCGACGGCGGGCATGGAGATGTTCTTCGGCCACGAAGCCGCGGGGTACACGTTCCAATTGCCGTACGGCATCCCCGGGCCGAACCGGATGGAGGGCTGGCGCAGGTGCCGCCACTGCGTGGGCCTGTTCTACGCCGGGGGCGAGGGTGCCGGCAACTGCCCGGGCCGCCGGGGCGGCCACGAGGTACTGGACGAATGGCTGGAATACGTGCTCCCGTTCGGCGTCCCGCCGCGGGAAGCGCCCCTTTCCGACCTCCCCGCCCAGCAGGGGGACTGGCGCTTCTGCGACCGGTGCTTCGGGCTGTTCTACTACCCGCAGAACGAAGACGCCGTCTGCGCGGCGGGCGACAGGCACCACGCCGCCTCGGACGGCTACGTCCTCGACCGTTCCGGCGGTTGAAACCGTGCCCGTGGTTGATACCGTTCCGGTGGTTGAAACCACCGGATCGGTATCAACCCGCACCAGGCGTAACAGTAGCGGCGTCCGCGTTTTCCCGTACCATGTAGGTCATGACGGACCCGCAGACGCTGATCCTCCCCCTCGCCGCCGCCTTCACCTACGTCGCCGCCGCCCTCTCGCTCAAGCGCGCCGCCGAACTGGGCGTGGGCCTGTGGCACACCACCGTCGTCTCGAACCTGATGGCGGCCGTGCTGTTCCAGGCGCTCCAGTTCTTCGGCGGGAACTGGCCGCCGCTTGCCCTATGGTGGCAGCCGCTCGTGGTGGCGCTGCTATTCCTGTCCGGGCAGGTGTGGGGCCTGTTCGCGCTGCAGCGCGGCGACGTCTCCGTCGCGACGCCGGTAATGGGCCTCAAGATCCTGCTGGTCGCGGCGTTCACGACGCTGCTGCTGGCGCAGGGGCTGGGGTGGCGGCTGTGGCTCGCCGCCGGGCTGAGCACGGCGGGCATCGCCGTCCTGAACCACTCCGGGGCCCACCGGACGGGCGCGAAGGCAACCACGACCATCCTGAGCGCCGGGGCCGCCGCCGTTTCGTTCGCGCTGTTCGACGTTCTCGTGCAG
>DATLHN010000746.1:0-2142 GCA_035539875.1 Armatimonadaceae bacterium | reverse complement strand
TTCGTCCGCCCCCGCGAACCCGCCCGGGTCGCCGCCGACGTCGGCGGGGTCGTCATCGACTCCGCGCGGTAGCGGGTACGATAGGGCATCCTTCCCGCGCTCTTTCAGGACACACGCATGGAATACCGCATACTCGGGCGGACCGGGCTCCGCGTCTCCGCGCTCGGCTTCGGGGCCGCGCCCATCGGGCTGCTCGGCACCGAGCAGGACCGCGCCGCCGGGGTCCTCAACCTGCTGCTCGACTCGGGCGTGAACCTGATCGACACCGCCGCGAGCTACGCCGGGTCCGAGGAGGCGATCGGGCAGGCGGTCGGGCACCGGCGCGGCGAGTACGTTCTGGTCAGCAAGTGCGGGCGCGCGTCCGACGACCTGCCCGGCGAGGACTGGTCCCCGAAGCTGATCGCGGCGACCGTCGAGCGCGCCCTGCGCCGCCTGCGCACCGACCACCTGGACGTCCTGCTGCTGCACTCCGCGCCGATCGACGTTCTGGAGGCGGGCGAGGCGCTCGGCGCGCTGGCCGCGGCGCGGGACGAGGGCAAGATCCGCTTCGCGGGAGTCTCCGGCGACAACGAGGCCGCGGCCTACGCCGCCACGCTCCCGGACGTCGCCGTAGTCGAGACGTCGGTCAACGTCTGCGACCAGGCGAACGTGGCGTCCGTGCTCCCGGTGGCGCGAACGCACGACGTCGGCGTGCTCGCCAAGCGCCCGGTCGCGAACGCCGCATGGCGCGCGCCCGAGGAACAGCAGGGGTTCTACCAGAACTACTCCCGCCCCTACCACGAGCGGTTCGCGAAGATGGGGCTGACCACGCCCGCCGCGCTCGGCCTCGGCGAACTGGGCTGGCACGAGGCCGCGCTCCGCTTCACGCTCGCCCTGCCCGGCATCCACTGCGCCATCGTCGGAACGACGAATCCCGATAACGCCCGCAGCAACGTCGCCGCGGCGAACGCCGGCCCGCTCCCCGAGGACGCCGTGCGTCGCCTCCGCGACGCCTTCGCCCGCGCCCGGGACGCCAGCGGCGCGGACTGGCCCGGCCTCCGGTAGCGCGCCCCACGCGACCCTTCGCTTCGGCGGCGGTGCCGTCAGGGGGTTCCCCGCAAGAGGCGGAATCCCGGGGCTGCTCTGGACGTTTAGCAAGTTCCGTCGGGGTCCATAAGAGATAAACGGACGTACCGCCTTTCTTCGCAGTGTTTCGCAAATCGCCGCCTCCGACAGGCCCGGGAGGACCTCAGATCTGGCCCAGGATCGATACCGGCGCGGTCTCGACCGCACGCGGGACCTCGATCGGAACCACCACGGGAGAAGGAACCATGTCGAACGTGAGAAACCCGGAGCCCCCCGGAGTCGTTCCACCGAACCGGAGCGCGAGGCGCGCGGGTCAGATCATCGATGACCCGATGGGCTCGGACGAGGCCGGCGAAGTTGACACCGGCGCACGCGAAATGAGCGAGGACGAGATCGACCAGAACCTCATCGGGTCGTTCCCCGCGAGCGACCCTCCCTCGTGGACACTGGGCGTCGGCGAGGTTGACGCGAACGACGCCGGGGTGGATACTGCCATCGACAACGCCGTGCGGAAGGCGTCGTAGCTCCCCGCGCCCCGGGCGGCCTAAAAGCCGTCGATGCCCGCGCGGCGGCGCACGGCCTCCGCCGCGTCCGACCACTCCGCCGTCATCGCCAGGCGATCCAGCACGGCCGCGCCGAACAGTTCGCCGCCCGCCCCGTACACCTCCAAGTACGCGTCGCTGCCGTCGCTGGTGGCGAGCACGCCGAACGCGGGCGTGCCGTCCGCGTCCGCCTGGAAGACGTAGACGCCGCCGTTGTCGCGCCCGAGCACGTTGATGTAGTAGAACCCGCACGCCTCCAGCGCCGGCCCTGGGACCGGGACGTAATCCTCCGGGTGCGGCAGTTCGACGAACTCCGTCCCGCCGCCGCTGCCGATGTGCCGGTACGGCTCGCCGAACCGGTCCACGCGCGCCTCGAAATACCGCCGCACGCTCTCCGCTTCCGTTCCCATCAGGAACCCCCTTTCCCGGGTAAAGCCTATAGACGGCGCGTTCTCGACAAACGCGGAGCCGATGCGCGCCCTGCTCAGACATCCGCGAAGGGAAACCACGATATGAAGATCGCTCTCTACGGGGC
>DATLHN010000745.1:0-2384 GCA_035539875.1 Armatimonadaceae bacterium | reverse complement strand
CCGGAGACCGGCGACGCCCTCGCTTCTTGCGTTATACCCGACGGCCGCGCGGGCTACTTCGCGAGCGCCTCGGCGTGGGCGGCCCAGAGCAGGCCGCGCAGGGTCAGCCCGAGGACCTCGGGCTGGGCGACGATGTCGGCGTGATGGCCGAGGGAGTTGTAGAACACGCGCCCGTCGCCGTAGTACTTCGTCCAGACCACCGGCATGTCGAACGCGCCGTTCCTGACGTGCGGCCCGTCGGCCGTGGGGAAACGGGTGGTCGCGAGCACCCGCACGGCCGGATCGACGTGCATGTAGTACTGCTCGGACTTGATCCCGAACGACGCGGGGCTGCCCTGCGTGATGAAGTGGTCCGGGTCGCGCACGTCCACGGTGTACTCGACGCCGTCGTTGCCGGGGTGCGCCACCCACTGCCCGCCCGTCATGAAGTGGTACTCGGTCGCCTCGCGGAACGAGTCGCACATGCCGCCGTGGACGCCGCCGATGCCGACGCCGCCCTTTACCGCCTCGACCAGCGGCCGGAGCTGATCGCCGCTGATCTTGCCCATCGTCCAGACGGGGACGATGAGGTCCAGTCCCTTCAGCTTCTCGCCGTCGAGAAGGGCGTCGAGCGTGTCGGACACCTCGACGTCAAAATCGTACCGCGCGAGACCGTCGCGCAGAATCTCCGCAACCTCTTTCGGCTGGTGGCCGTCCCAGCCCCCCCAGACGATGAGCGCCTTCTTGCTCGCCATAGTGTCGGTCCTCAGACTCCTTCGGGGGCCGCGCGGCGCGGCGTGAACAGCCGTCGCGGGCGGCCCGATCTACCTAACCGGTTCGACGGTCCCTCCCGCGCTTCCTGCACTTCCGCCGCGCTCCATTTTTCGTCATTTTTCCTGTTTACGCGGAATTTCACGATGTGTTTACGCTCGCCGTGTAGGATGCGAAACGTAAGCGACAATTGCGCGAGCGGGCCGCCCCGGCAGGACCCGCAGCGACAGCAGCAAAAGGAGTCACCACCATGTTCCGTACCGACCGCATCGCCGCCGCCCTCGCCCTCGTCGGATACGCCGGCGTCCTGCTCGGTGGCCTCGGAGGCCCGGTCAACGCCCAGAGCCGCGCGAAGGCAAAGCCGCCGGTGAAGGCGAAACCCGCCGCCGCCAAGCCCCCGGCGAACAAGGGCAAGCAGGGCCCGATCGTCCTCGGCACCACCCAGCTTCCCGGCGACTTCGGCAAGTTCGGGCAGACGTACACCATCGGCAAGTACGCCCCGCTCAACTTCACGCTGACATCGGCCCGCTACACCGTGGACCGGTTCAGCGTCGGAAACAACGTCTGGACGCCGAAGGCGGACGAGAAGCTGCTCGTCCTGAAGTTCACCGTCCACAACCCGCGGCCCCAGGAGACGAACCTGAGCTGGTCCAGCTTCCGCTTCACGGCGGTGGACGCCCAGGACACCAACCGCGAGTACATCCAGGCGATCGTCCGCACCGGCCAGTACGGCGAGGGGCTGAACGTCAACCTGAAGCCCGCCCAGAAGGTCGAATGCGAAGTGGCCATCCTGGTCGCCGCCAACGGCGTGACCCCGAAGCTGATCGTCCAGCGCGACGCGGACGCCCCGGTCGTCCGCTACGACCTGCGCGGCAAGGTGGACGCGGTCCCCGCCCCGTTCCTGGACCCCGCCGCGACCGACGGCGCGACCACCCGCAACGAGGTCCCGGCGACGGCGGGCACCTACTACCCGCTCGCGGCGCTCGACGTCAAGCTGGAGTCTACCGGCTCGCTCGCCGAGAAGGTCCCCAGCCGCGAGCTCAAGCCCGGCTACCGCAACTTCACCGCGACGTTCTCGGTCAAGAACCCGACGCCCGTCAAGCGCAACTACTACTGGAGCCACTGGGAGGCGGAGCTGCGCGACGCCGACGGCGAGAAGGTGCCCTACACTCAGGCGCTCCTGAAGGCGTCCCGCCTGGAAACGGGCGCGGGCGGCGACCTGGAGCCGGGCGAGGAGGCGCGCTTCCGCTTCTTCTTCCCCCTGCCGGAGAACGTCCAGGCCAAGACCCTGTACCTGCGCGACCGCAGCTGGACCGGCGGCAAGGGCCGCGTCCTCGTCTTCGACCTTTCGACGGCGACCGCCGCACCCGCCCAGGGCGAATAGTCCATTACCTGCGCACGACGCCCCCGCCGCTCTCGGAGCGGCGGGGGCGTCGGCGTTTCTCCCGGCATGACTGGCACCAAACGCCTCCCGAGGGTGTATTACCAATAGGGACATTCGGCGCGACGCTGCGCCTGGAGTGCCGCCCTCATCCGTTTTCAGGAAGGCAATGCTGTCGATGGAGACAACTCGTTTTCTCATGTGCGCGCCGGAATACTTCGGCGTCGAATACGTCATCAACCCCTGGATGCAG
>DATLHN010000744.1:0-9714 GCA_035539875.1 Armatimonadaceae bacterium | reverse complement strand
TCCCCCCGCCCGGCCCGGCAGGGGCGGGAGCGCCCCGATAGACCTGCCCGCGTCCGGCCCGGAAAAGCCCGGGCCGGACGCCCCGCGCCGAAGTAACTCCCATGCTCAAGATCGCGGTGGTGGACCACCACCTGAACAATTTTCACGCCGACAAGTACGCCGACCTGCTGCGCGGCCCGCTCGCGGGCGAGGACGCGGCCATCGTCGCCGCTTACGAATCCGACCCGAGTGGCGACGACTGGTGCCGCAAGCGCGGGGTGACGCGCGCCGAATCGCCGGAGGCGGCGGTGCGCGCGGCGGACGCCGTCCTGCTGCTCGCGCCGGACAACATCGACGCGCACCCGCGCCTCGCCGCGGCGGTGCTGCCCGCGGGCAAGCCGGTCTTCCTGGACAAGCTGCTGGCCGAGCGCATCGGCGACGCCCGCGATATCGTCGCGCTCGCGAAGCGGCACGGCACGCCGATCTACTCCTGCTCGGCCCTGCGCCACGCCCGCGAACTGGAGAAGGCGCTCGCCGAGATCGGGCGCGAGCCGGTAGCGGACGTTTCGGCCGGCGGCCCCGGCGCGTGGGACCGCTACGGCGTACACACCGTCGCCCTCGCCCTGCGCCTGCTCGGCGGCAGCGGCGGCGTCAAGCGCGTCTCGGACACCGGGACCGCCGCCGCGCGGCGGGTGACGCTCGACGCGGGCGGCGACCGGCGCGCCTTCCTGAGCGTCAACGCCGCCGCGAACGAGTGGGACGTTTTCCCGTGGGCGTTCAACGCCCGCGTGCGCGGCGGCGACCGCTACGTCGCCGGTAAGGTCTCGGACTTCGACGGCTTCTACCACGACCAGCTCAAGGCGGTCCTCGCCTTCTTCCGCACCGGGCAGCCGCCCGCCGCCGTGGAGGAGGCGCTGACGACGGTCGCCGTCATCGAGGGGGCGGAGCGCTCCCGCGTCGCCGACGGCGCGTGGCAGACCGTCGCTCCGTAGTAGCCCGCCCGTAAAAGGTTTCACATGCACAGGAACGAGAGACTGCCCGTCTACGGACGGAGCATGCAGGTCGACCCCGGCTTTCCCTACTACCAGGACCGCTCCCCCGAGAGCATCGCGTCGGAGCTGCGCGCCAACGGCTACCGCGTCGTCCGCTACGTCCTGACCGCGGACAGCAGCTTCCGCCCGGAGCTGATGCGCGCCTTCCACCAGGCGGGCATCGGCGTCTGGCACGTCACCTTCTGCAACGGCACTTACACCGCGAAGGACTTGCCGCCCGGGTGGGAGAAGTGGCGGATGGTCACGCGCACGGTCCTGGAGGGAAAGAAGCCGGACCCGGGCTTCCTCCACCTCTGCCTGAACAACCCGGAGTACCGCGCCTGGAAGAAGAAGTCGGTGGGCACGCTGCTCGCCGCGCACCCCTTCCAGGGGATCGACCTGGTGGAGCCGCACTGGCCGGAGTACCCGGGCCCCGCCGCGCCCGCCTACGGCTGCTTCTGCGAAAGCTGCCGGGCCGAGTTCGTCCGGATGTACCCGGAGGAGAAGGCCGGCCTGCCCGACCTGCTGAACCCCGACGGGCCGCGCGGCGAGAAGGGCAACCCCGCGCTCTGGGCGAAGTGGCTGGAGTTCCGCACCGCGCGCCAGACGGACTTCCTGAACGACATCGTCAACGGGCCGGGGGGCATCCGCCGCACCGCGCCCGGCGTGAAGGTCTGCGTCTGGACCCTGCCGCTGACCGAGCCGGGCGGCGTCGAGCGGATGCGCCGCGACAGCGGGCAGGACGCCACGCGCGTCGCCCGCAAGGTCCGCCCGGACGTCTACGGGTTCCAGACGCACTGGCCGGACTGGCTGCGCAAGGACCTGAAGCCGGACTACCCGAAAGCCTTCGTCCCGTTCTTCGAGCAGGTGCGCATCGTGGACCCGAAGATGCCGCTGCTGGTGCAGGCGGACACCGGCTCGGGCAAGGACAACCGGCGCTCCTGGCAGTGGATCCGCGAGTTCGAGGCGACCTGCGAGCGGCTCGGCGTGGGCAGCACGACCTGCTACGAGTACTTCATCGGCGGCTACATGTACACCGACCCGCCGCGCATCGCGGAGGCGAAGCGGACTAAGGACGGGGTCGCTCTGCACTTCACCAAGCGCCTCGACCCCGCCGCCGCGGATAAGGACCGTTACGCGGTGACGGGCGGCAACGTCCGCGTCGCCGGGGCCCGGCTCGACGGCAGCATCGTCTACCTGACGCTGGACGGCGCGAGAGCGGGTCAGGCCGTGACGGTAACGGCGCGCGACATCCCCGACGACGAGAAGCGACGCCTCTTCCACGACCACCCGCCGACCCGCCTGCGCGAGCAGAGTGTGAAGGTGACGGCGTGAGGACGAGCGACAGCAGCGCGGCGGCGCGGCAAGCCCGGGCAGCGTGCGCGGCGGCGGCGGACCGCATCGCCGCCATGCAGGAGCCCGGGGCCGCGCTGCCGATGGGCGGCGACGGCAAGGGCGCGGCGACGCGCCTCGTTCCCTACTTCGCGAACCTCGGCGCGTTCGGTCTGGTGGTCGCGGCAGCGGCGGCGGGCGCTTCCGCATCCGACGCCCGGCGCTGGCGGGTCGCGGCGCGACGCTGGGCGGAGTGGTACGACGCCCGGCGCAACCCGGACGGAACGCTCTACGACTTCGAGCGGACCGCGCCGGGCGGCGGCAGCGCGCCGTGGAAGCCGACCGGCAAGTACGACTCCACCGACTCGTACGCCTCGACGTACCTGGAATTGGTCGACGCCCTGCACCGGGGCGGGCCGGACCGGGCGTGGCTGCGCGGGCGCTACCCGTTCGTGCGCCGCTCGGTGGACGCGATGCGCCTGACGCTCCAGAAGAACGACCTGACCACGGCGACCCCGACCTGGCCGGTCATGTACACCATGGACAACGTCGAGGTGCTGCGCGGGCTGCGCGCCGCCGTTCGTCTGGCGCGCGCGCAGGGCGCAGCGTCCGATGCGCGCGCCTGGGCCGCGATGGCGGACCGGACGCAGGCGGCGATCGCGCGCCACCTGTGGGACGAGAAGAACGGCTGGTACCGCGTGGGGGTACAGACGGACGGCGGCATCATGGCGGGCGGCCTCGCGAAGTGGTACCCCGACGTAATGGCGAACCTGATGGCGATCGGCTGGTTCCCGGAAGAGGCCGCCGCGACCCGCCCCTTCTACGCGCGGCACCGCGATCTCTACGAGCGCATCGTCGCCCGTACGGAGGACGCGGCGGGCAGCGGCATCCCCGCGCGCGACGCCGCACTGCCCGACGACGAGCGGCTGGGGCGGCTAGCCTGGTGGGGCTTCGCGGCCCGCGCGATGGGCGACCGGCCGCGGCTGGCGGCAGTACGGGGACACCTCGTCCACGCCCTTAGCGGTCCCGGTGCCGGGAGGCGCGCGTACGACAACCCGGCGACGCTGGGCCACGCCTGCCGCCTGCTCGCGGGAGAGAGGGCCGGATGACGCGTCGGGACCTGCTGCGGCGCGCCCTGGCGACGACCTCTTTGCCCCTGGGCGCGGCGGGAGCCCTCGCCGCCGCGGGCTGCGGACGCACGTCCGGCTCCGGCGACGGGCGCGAGGAGGTCGTCTACTGGACCGGGTGGAGCGGAAATGAGCTGGCCGAGCAGGAAGACCTGGTCGCGCGCTTCAACCGGGAGGACCGGAACGTCCGCGCCCGCATCCTCACGCAGTTCGGCCAGTCCGGCTACCAGAAGGTACGCATCGCATTTGCGGGCGGCGCGACGCCGGACGTCATGTCCACGGTCTGGGCCGAGGAGCTGGCGAGCTACGCCCTGCGCGGGGTCCTGACCCCGCTCGACGAGTACCTGGCGCGCTCCGGGCGCGACTTCGACGCCGAGTTCACGCCGGGCGTCGCGCGGATGCTGCGGGTTGCGGGCAAGGTCTACGGCCTCGCCGTGACGACCAACACCTCCTTCATCGCCTACAACAAAACCCTGTTCCGCGAGGTCGGCCTGGACCCCGACCGGCCGCCCCGCACCATCGAGGAGTTGGACGAGGCCGCGAAGCGCTGCACGAAGTACGACGCGAACGGCGGCTACCTGCGCTACGGGCTGCGGCCCGGCGGTCTCCAGCTCTGGGCCTACGTCTTCGGCGGGCAGTGGTACGACGCCGCCTCCGGCACGATCACGGCTAACCACCCGGGCAACGTCGCCGCGCTCGACTGGCTCCAGTCCTACGCCCGCGAGTACGACCTGCGCAAGATGCAGGCTTTCCAGACCACGTTCGGCAGCAACGAGACGCCGAGCGGGCCGTTCTTCGTCGGCAAGATCGCCATGTGGCAGACCGGCGAGTGGGCGCAGGAGTCGATCCGCCGCTACGCGCCGAAGCTCGACTGGGGCTGGTTCCCGCTCCCCTCGCCCGCCGACGGCAGCGGGCGCGACAACGTCACCGGGGCGGGCGGCAGCGTCTTCGTCATCCCGAAGGCGTGCCCGCGCAAGGAGGCCGCCTGGGGGTTCCTGAACTGGATCGCGTCGCCGGGGCCGGTGGCGCAGTTCTGCAAGGCGATCCACAACGTCCCGCCGCTGATCGAGGCGGGGCGAGACCCGTACTTCGCGACCGACCCGCTCTACCGCTTCTGCATCCCCATCTCGCAGGGGCAGAACGCCTTCGGGCCGCCGCCCACGCCGATCTGGCCGACGTTCAACCGCGAGATCGGGCGCGTCGAGGAGAAAGTCATGCTCGGCGGCGAGGACCCGAAGCGGGCGCTGGACGCCCTCCAGCGCGCCATGGAGAAGGAGCAGCGCATGGTGCACGAGGACCTGGGCCTGTGAGTACCACCTCCGTCACCACGAACCCGGCGGAGCTTTCCGCCGCGGCGCGGAGCCGGCAGCGCGCCCGCGCGGCGCGCGACACCCGCACCGGGCTCCTGTTCGCACTGCCCTGGCTGATCGGGTTCACGGTCTTCTTCGCCTACCCGGTGCTGGCGTCGCTGTACTACAGCCTCTGCTCGTTCGACGCCATCCGGCCGCCGCGCTTCATCGGTCTGGCCAACTTCCAGCGCCTCTTCTTCGAGGACGACCTGTTCTGGAAGTCGCTGGGCAACACCGTCTACATGGTGGCGTTCGGTCTGCCGGTCGGGCTGATCGCCTCGCTCGCCATCGCGCTGCTGCTGCACCAGAAGCTAAAGGGCATCGCGCTCTATCGGACCGTCTTCTACCTGC
This sequence comes from Armatimonadaceae bacterium, assembly GCA_035539875.1. Classification (GTDB taxonomy): domain Bacteria; phylum Armatimonadota; class Armatimonadia; order Armatimonadales; family Armatimonadaceae; genus CALEKU01. Next base: position 4,545 of record DATLHN010000744.1, on the reverse strand, counting down.
CGTCGATCACGCCGGTGGTGGCGACCTCCATACTCTGGCTCTGGCTGCTCAACCCGGAGATGGGCCTCATCAACCTCGGGCTGGCGAAGCTCGGGATCGAAGGCCCGGCGTGGCTTACCGACCCGGCGTGGGCCAAGCCCGCCCTGATCCTGATGGCGCTGTGGGGCGCGGGCGGCGGCATGGTCATCTACCTGGCGGCGCTCCAGGACATCCCGGAGTCTCTGTACGAGGCGGCGTCCCTCGACGGCGCGCGCGGTCCGACCGCGCTCTTCCGGATCACGCTGCCCATGCTCACGCCCGTCATCCTTTTCAACCTCATCATGGGACTGATCGGCACCTTCCAGTACTTCACCCAGGCGTACGTCATGACCGCGGGCGGCCCGCAGGACAGCACGACGTTCTACGCCCTGCACCTGTTCAACAAGGCTTTCCTGGACTTCCAGATGGGGTACGCCTCCGCGATGGCCTGGGTGCTTTTCGTCATCACGCTCGGCTTCGCCCTCGTCGTCTTCAAGACATCCGCGCGCTGGGTCTACTACTCGGGAGAGGAGCGGTAGGAAGCACCACCATGGCCCTCGCCTCCCGAAAGTCCGCTCCGAAGACCGCGCTCTCGCACCTGGTCCTGGTCGTGCTCGGGGTCTCGTTCGCGCTGCCGTTCTACTGGCTGATGACCACCGCGCTCAAGACCGACGAGCAGATCTTCCGCGTCCCGCCCGTGTGGATACCCCGGCCCGCGGTCTGGGAGAATTTCCCGCGCGCGCTGACCCACATCCCGTTCGCGCTCTACACGTGGAACACGCTGAAGATATGCGTCCTCTCCGTAGTGGGCACGACCCTCTCCTGCGCGCTGGTCGCCTACTCGCTGGCGAAGGTGCCGTGGCGCGGGCGCAACTGGATTTTCTACTCGCTGCTGGCGACCATGATCCTGCCGGGCCAGGTCACGATGATCCCCACGTTCACGATCTTCAAGAGCCTCGGGTGGATCGGGACGACGCTGCCGCTGTGGGTTCCGTCGTTCTTCGGTTCGGCGTTCAACATCTTCCTGTTGCGCCAGTTCTTCCTGACCATCCCGGCGGAGCTTTCGGACGCCGCCCGCATCGACGGCTGCTCCGACGGGGCGATCTTCTGGCGCATCGTCCTGCCGCTGTCCCGGCCCGCGCTCGCGACCGTCGCCCTGTTCACGTTCATCGCCAACTGGAACGACTTTCTCGGCCCGCTGCTGTACCTGAACGACGAGCGCTCGTACACCCTTTCGCTGGGCCTGCAGCGGTTCGTCAGCCAGCACGGGGCCGAATGGTCGCTGCTCATGGCGGCCTCGACCGTGATGACCGTGCCGATCATCGTGCTCTTCTTCTTCGCGCAGCGCACCTTCATCCAGGGCATCAGCACCACCGGCATGAAGTAGAGCGCACGCGCGCACTTTTAAACTATGAGTAAGCAGATTCGAACTACGGCCGCCGCCGCGACGGCGGCCCTTGCCCTGATCGCCAGCGCGTCCGGCACCGCCCGCGCGCAGCAGAAGGCTTCGCCCGCGCCGCCGACCGTCGTAGACCTCAGGGCGGGTCGCCTGCGGGTGACGATGGGGCCGGAGAGCGGGCGGATGCGGATGACCGTGGACGGCGTGCCCGTCGTCACCGACTCGCACCTCTACCTGGTGAAGCCCGGCTGGACCGGCATCTACCTGAACACCGACAGCACGAAGCCGACGATCTCGGTCTCCGAGGAGAACGGGGCGAAGGTCGCGACCGCCGTCTTCGAGAACGAGGACGCCTACGCGCGCTACCGCTTCGAGCCGCGTGCGGGCAGCAGCGGCAATGGCGGCGATGCCGTTACCGTGCGCGTCGCCTACGGAACGAAGAAGGGCCAACCCGCCGAACTGGAGTACGCCGCCGGTTACCTGAATGCGAACCCGCTGGCGGGCGTCCCGTTCCAGGCGGACACGGTCGAAGGGCCGCGCTCCGGCGCAGCGCCAGCCTTCGCGACCTCGTCGGACCAGGTGAAGAGCCGCCTGACCCCGTTCTTCCGGCGGATGCGCCTCGACTCCCGGCTCGGCCCGCTCACGATCACCGCGGAGGGCAGTGGCGAGGCCAACCGTGTGCTGAACCTGTTCGACGCCCGGGGCGAGACGGCCGCGTGGGCCACACGCCACCCTATCTTCTGGCTCGGCCTCGGATCCCCGGCTCGCCCGATCGCGCCCGGCGAGAACACGGTCACCGTCACCTATGCCGTCGGCCCGGCCCCGGCGCGGACGCCGCTCGCGGCGGCCCCGTCGCTCTCCGGAAAGCCGGGGGCGGTCGTCTCCATCGCCGACGCGCGCGTGCCGTTCGTCGCCGACCGCCCCCTCATCCCCCTCCCCAAGGAGGTGAAGGCTGGCTCCACGCCGCTGCGCCTCGGCGCGGGTAGCCGCATCGTCCTGCCCGCCGCGCCCTCCGAAGAGGAGAAGCGCGCCGCCGAGGAGGTCCGCGAGGAGCTGAAGAACTTCTGGAGTCTCGACGTGTCGGTGGTGACGGGCGGCGCGGCGCGGGCCGGGGACATCCGGCTGGGCAAGAGCCTCGCCGCGCTCGCCCCCCCAGCGCAGACCGAGGGGTACGCGCTCGCGGTGGGCGGCGGCGGGGCGACCATCTCGGGGACCGACGGGCGCGGCGTCTACCACGGCGCGCAGACGCTGAAGCAGTTGCTGCGCGTGGACGCGCGCGGCGTCTACGTCCAGCCGGTGACGGTCCGCGACTGGCCGACGTTCGCCTGGCGCGGGGTACACTGGTTCGGCGGGCCGCGCTCCTACCCGTTCCACGAGCAGATGATCGAACGGATCATCGCGCCGCTCAAGTACAACACGATGGTCTACGAGGTGGACTACACGCAGTGGGCGAGCCAGCCGAAGATATGGTCTCCGACGCTGAGTACCCCGAAGGCAGACGTGAAGCACACCGTGGACCTCGCCCGCGCCCACCTGCTGGAGCCGATTCCGCTGCTCAACGCGCTCGGGCACATGGAGTGGCTGTTCGTGGGCAAGCAGAACCTGGACATCGCCGCCGACACGTCGCGCCCGTACGCGATCGACCCGGAGAACCCGCGCACCTACGAAGTGCTCCTGCCGATCATCGACGAGGCGATCGACCTGTTCCGCCCGAAGACCCTGCACATCGGGCACGACGAGGTGTCGCTGTTCGGCACTTTCCCGAAGAAGGGCAGCAAGAAGACCGAGACGGAACTGTTCCTGGAGAACATCGGCGTGCTGCACGGGCACCTCAAGAAGAAGAACGTCCGCACGATGCTCTGGGGCGACATGATGCTCCACTCCAGCGAAGGATCCGGCGGCGCGGCCTACGCCACCTCGACCGAGGAGTCGGCGGCGCGGCGCGCGGGCGTCCCTAAAGACGTCCTCATCGCCGACTGGCACTACGCGGGCCCGGACTACCCGAGCACCTCCCTGTTCAAGCGGGAGGGCTTCGAGTCGGTGGCGGGAACCTGGCTCGACCCGTCGAACATCCGCGGCTTCGCCCGGCAGGCGGCGCGGGACGGCGCGTCGGGTCTGCTCCAGACGACCTGGGCGGGCTACGCCATGAGCCCCGAGATCGTGCGCGGCGAGTCGTTCGCGCAGTTCGTCGCCTACCTCACCGCCGCGGAGCACGCCTGGAACGGCGGCGCGAACGAGCCTCTGGAGCTGGGCTACAGCCCGGACGAGGCGTTCCTGGCGCTCTGGAACCGCCAGCCCGCGGCGCGCACTTCGCACCGTGGGTTCGCGGTGGACCTCGCCCCGGCGGCGAACGCGGACTTCTGGGACTGGGCGGCGGGTGGGGGTGCGGCACCGACGGCCTTCCCGATCGGCGCCGATGCGCGCCTCGGCGGCGTCCGGTTCCACACCGGGCGGCGTGCCGTCTGGTTGCACGGCGCGCTCAACCCGGCGGGCGCGTGGCCGCGCGCGGTCACCCTGCCGCTGGGGGACGCAAAGAAGGGGCGCAAGGCGTCGTCACTGGAGTGGCTGATCGGGACGACCTATGCCACGCCGACCGGGACGAGGGTCGCGACCGTCACCGTCACCTACGCCGACGGCAAGACGGAAGTCGTCCCGCTGACCTACGGACGTGAGGTGTTCGCCTTCACGGACGCGCGCAGCGGGCCGGAGGCAACGCCGGTCTGGAACGGGCGCGCCGGCGCGGGGCCGGTCCGCGTGCGCCGCTGGACGTGGAAGAACCCGCGGCCCGCTGTCGCCATCGCCCGCGTCGTCCTCTCCTCCGAAGGCACCGAGGCCGCGCCCGTGCTGCTCGGCCTCACCGGCATAGAATAGAAAACAGGTAAGGAAATATCCCATGACCAGGGACGGCAAGATAGGCATCGGCATCATCGGTTTCGGCGGCATCGCGCAGGCAGCGCACGCGCCGGGCTACCGGAAACTGCCCGACGAGTGCGAGATCGTGGCGGTTGCGGACATCGAGCCCAAGCGGCTCGAAGAGGCGAAGGGCGACAAGTGGAAGATCGCCCGGGCGGTCGAGGACTACCAGAAGCTTCTGGAGATGCCCGAGGTGGACGCGGTGTCGGTGTGCA
>DATLHN010000743.1:0-2129 GCA_035539875.1 Armatimonadaceae bacterium | reverse complement strand
GGGGAGAGGTCCCCTCCCCCCTCTCCGCGGCCCCCGAACCGGCCGTATAATGGAGGGGACACTTCCCCAGGAGACACACCCCCGTGCCGATCCGCGACATCGCCAGCCTCCGACGACACCTCCAGTGGACCATCGAGCTGGAGCACAGCACCATACCGCCCTACCTCAGCGCCCTCTACTCGCTGTACGAGGGCACGAACGAGGACGCCCGCCGCGTGCTGCTCTCCATCGCCCTCGAGGAGATGCTGCACATGACGCTCGCCGCGAACGTCCTCAACGCCGTCGGCGGCAAGCCCCGGCTCGACCACCCCGGGTTCTTGCCCAAATACCCGTCCTACCTGCCGCACAGCAACCAGGCGTTCCTCGTCCACGTCGCCCCGTTCACCCGCGACACGGTCGAAGGCTTCCTCAAGATCGAGCGCCCCGCGTCCCACGACGCCCTGCCCGAGGACGACAACTACGAGACCATCGGCCAGTTCTACGAGGCGATCGACGACGCGCTGGAGCACCTGTGCGCCGTCCACGGCGAGGCCCACGTATTCACCGGCGACCCCGCGCGCCAGCTCGGCCCCGAGGCGTTCCACTACGACGGCGCGGGCAACATCGTCGTCGTCACCGACCTCGCGAGCGCCAAGGAGGCGATGGAGGAGATCGTCGAGCAGGGCGAGGGGCTGGACCACGGCTCGATCTGGTCCGGCGACCGCTCCATGTTCCACCGCGACCGGCACGAAGTCTCGCACTACTTCCGGCTCCAGGAGATGCTGGCGGGCCGCCACTTCAAGCACGGCGACACCGCCGAAAGCGGGCCGAGCGGCCGACCCTGCGCCGTGGACTGGGACGCCGTCTACCCGATGCGCCCGAACCCGAAGCCCGACGACTTCCCCGAGGGCAGCGCGGCGCGGGTCGCGCTGCACGCCTTCGACCGGGCGTACTGCGATCTGCTGCGCCGCATGCACCGGGCGTTCAACGGCGAGCCGGAGCAGATGGCGCTCGCGGTCGGCGAGATGTACCAGATCAAGGCGCTGGCGCAGGACCTCGTGCGGATGCCGACCGGCGACGGCGTCACGACCGTCGGCATGAGCTACCTGTGGGTGCCGCCCGCGCAGTTCGAGGACCTTCCCGACACCGCGCGCCTGGAGGGGGTGCAGCCCGCCCGCGTGCGCGTGCTGCCCCACGGCCCCTACATGGTCGAGGGCGAGGTCCCGCTCAAGGTCCGCACCCGCGTCATGTCGGAGCTGGGCGAGGCGCTGACGTGGAAGACCGGCCCGACGCTGCGCGAGCGCGGCCCGTACGCGCTGTGCCGCTGCGGGCGCTCCGACAAGAAGCCGTTCTGCGACGGCAGCCACGCCCGCACGGTGAACCACCAGCGCCCGTTCGACGGCGACGAGGACGCGGACACGCGCCCGCGCGCGGAGCGGGCGAAGACCTACCCGCCGCACCGCAAGCACGGCCTGCACCTCGCGGTCCACCACGACCGGACGCTCTGCGCGTTCTCGACCTTCTGCGAGAACAAGGTGAGCGACGTCTGGGCGATGGCGGAGCAGACCGGCGACACGCGCGTCCGCGCGCAGGTGATGGCGATGATCGAGAAGTGCCCGTCCGGCGCGCTGACCTACGAGGTCCTGCCCCAGGGCGCGGTCCCGGGCGAGGGCGAGACCATCGAGCCGTCGCTGCCCGTCGAGATCGGCGTCACCGACAACGGCCCGCTCTGGCTCACCGGCGGCATCCCGGTCGAGCGCGCCGACGGCGCGCCGTGCGAGACGCGCAACCGCACGACCCTGTGCCGCTGCGGCCACTCCCGCAACAAGCCCTTCTGCGACGGACAGCACATCGACCACAAGTTCCAGGGCTAAGCGGGCGGTTACCTGTCGCCGGCCCATGTGCCCCGGAGGACGCGACTCTGGAACAGGTCATAGCGGTAATCCAGGTCGCCGTATTGCTGGCGAGTACCGCCTGGTGTATCCGGACGCACCGGAAATATAACGGCAGCGGCAGGAAGGAGGGCGGGCCGTTTCTCCTTCTCGGACTGACCACGCTCGTTCTCTTGATGGGCGCAGTCCTTCACCTGCTGGAGGTCACGGCCCGCCCATAGCCCCCGGAAGGATGAGGTAGTGGCGAGCGCGTCTGCC
>DATLHN010000742.1:0-2518 GCA_035539875.1 Armatimonadaceae bacterium | reverse complement strand
TCGCTATCCTGTTCGAAAGAGGACACCGTCCATGATCGACTCGACTGATTTGAAGAATCGCTTCCTCAGTGCCCGTAATCGCCGCTCCTTCCTCAAGGTCGCCGGGGTGAGCGCCGTGGGCGCGCTGGGAGCGGGCCTGCTCGCACCCGGCGCCGAAGCGCAGCGCGGCGCGCTCGACCCCGCCGTCCTGAACTTCGCCCTGAACCTGGAGTACCTGGAGGCGGAGTACTACACGTACGCCGTCACCGGGCAGGGCATCGAGGCGCAGGGGGTGGGCGTCTCCGGCGTCGGCACCCAGGGCGGCGTGGTCGTGAAGGCGAGCCCGCAGGTGCCGTTCGCCACTCCGCTGATCCAGCAGTACGCCGCCGAGATCGCCGCCGACGAGCGCGCCCACGTCGCGTTCCTGCGGGCCGCCCTCGGCGGCGGCGCGGTCGCGCGGCCCCAGATCGACCTTCTCAACAGTTTCAACGCGGCGGCGCAGGCCGCCGGCCTGGGAGCGTCCTTCGACCCGTTCGCCAGCGAGATCAACTTCCTGCTCGGCGCGTTCGTCTTCGAGGACGTCGGCGTGACCGCCTACAAGGGCGCGGCCCGGCTGCTCACCAACAAGGACTACCTGGAGGCCGCCGCGGGCATCCTCGCCGTGGAGGCGTACCACGCGGGCGAGGTCCGCGCCGTGCTCCTCGCGCAGCACGCCGCCAATCCGGGCGCGGGCATCGCCGGAGCCGTGCAGGCAATCTCCGACCTGCGCGACGGCGCGGACGGGGCGGGCGATCTGGACCAGGGGATCCTCGCCGCCGGGGGCGTCGCCAACGTCGTACCGACGGACGCCAGCGGCATCGCCTTCAGCCGCAACGCCACCCAGGTCCTCAATATCGTCTACCTGAACGGCAACACCACTCCGGGGGGCTTCTTCCCGAACGGCCTCAACGGGACCATCCGTTGAACCGACGACATACTTTCAAGGAGCACTACCTCATGCGCATCCAACCTAAGATGAGTCTCGGTCGCGCGGCCGCCGCCCTGGGCCTATTCGGGCTGTTGCTGGCGGCGTCCGGCCCGGCCCGGGCGCAGCATAGCGCCTACGCCCTCGCCAACGGCGGCTCGACCCTGATCACCTTCCAGACCAACACCCCGGGCGGGGCGAGCGCCGTCGGCAACTTCACGCTGAACGGCCAGGCTACGTTCCTCGACGCCATCGACTTCCGCCCGCTGGACGGCGTCCTGTACGGATACCTGGACGCGACCGACACGCTCTACCGGGTGGACCTGGGCACGGCGGCGCTCACCGCCGTCGCCTCGGGCTCGGGCGCGTCGGCCACGAACACGAACCTGCTCGGGATGGACTTTAACCCGACCATCGACCGCGTGCGCGTGGTCACCGACAGCGGCCAGAACCTGGTCTACAACCCGAACTCCGCCGCCGCCCCGGCAGTGGCGACCGACCTGTTCTACCCGGCGGGGGACCCCGGCGCGGACGCCCCGCTCGGCGCGCGCATCGTGGAGAACGCCTACTCGAACAACATCGCCGGGATCGGCCTTCCGACGATCCAGTACGGCATCGACTACGGGTTGGACTCGCTGGTAACCATCGCCAACAACGCGGGCACGCTCACCACGATCGGCAGCCTGGGCCTGAACATCGACGACAGCGCGCCGTTCGTCGGCTTCGACATCTTCACGGCGCTCAACGGCGGCAACATCGCCTACGCCGTTCTCGACACGACCGCGGGCTCCGCCCCGAGCCTGTACACCATCGACCTCGGCACCGGCGCGGCGACCTCGGTCGGCTCCGTCGGCGGCGGCTTCACCCAGGTCTACAGCCTCGCGGTCGCCCCGTCCGTCGTCCCCGAGGCAGGAACCGCGGCCCTCACCCTGCTCGGCGGCCTGCCGCTCACCGCCGCTGCTCTGCGTCGCCGCAGGCGGCGCAGCCACGGAAGCGGTCCGAATCGGTAACCTTCTCCCCCTCACACGTGAGGAACATGGGATCACAAGGAAACACCACTCCCGGGGCCGGGAAGAATCTCTCGGCCCCTTTTTTCGGGAACGGCGTGGGCGGGTATAATAGCCGCGACCCCACCCGTACCCTGGAGGACATTTCCGCATGCCGAAGATAACCGTCGAGGGCGGCCCGACGTTCGACGCCCCCGAGGGGAAGAAACTGGTACTCTGCCTGGAGGACGCCGGCATCCCGATGCTCCACCGCTGCGGCGGCGTGCCCGCCTGCACCACCTGCCGCGTCGAGGTCGTGGAGGGCGACGTCCCGCCGATGAAGGACGCCGAGAGGGAGGCTCTGGAAGAGCCGGACCTGATCGCCAAGTACCGCCTCTCCTGCCAGATCCGCGTCCAGAACGACCTGACCGTTCGGCTCTGGAAGACCCTGCCCGAGTTCCGCGAGGAGCTCGGCGACCCGAACATCGGCCCCGGCGACCGCCCCGAAGACTAGGCACCAGCCGCCAGGACGAAGGGGCGTCAGGATGGGGAGAGCCCGTTGCCTTCCTTCTTCTTGGCGCCCCTGGCG
>DATLHN010000741.1:0-2995 GCA_035539875.1 Armatimonadaceae bacterium | reverse complement strand
GCCGCCGGAAGCTGGCTCCTGGGAGGCGTAATGGCGGACTCAAAGGGGGCCGAGCGGAGCAGTGACTAAGGCGCGATCACGGTGTACGTCGAGACCGGCGCGCGGCGGCAGGTCATCGACAACTTCGGGGCGTCCGGGGCGTGGAGCATGGACCCCATCGGGCGCGCCTGGGGCGACGAGGACAAGAACCGCCTCGCCGACCTGCTGTTCTCGCGCGAGAAGGGGATCGGCCTCTCGCTCTGGCGGTTCAACATAGGCGCGGGGAGCGACCGCACCGACCGGGACCGCGCCTGGCATCCCTGGCGCGCGATCGAGTGCTTCCAGCGCGGCCCGGATTCGCCGTTCGAACCGGAAGCGCACGCGGGGCAGCAGTGGTTCCTGCGCGCGGCGAAGGCGCGCGGCGTGGAGCACACCCTGGCGTTCGTCAACAGCCCGCCGGTCTGGATGACCGCGAACGGCCACGCCTTCTGCGACCCCGAGGACGGCTCCACCAACCTCCCGCGCGGGCGAGAGCCGGACTTCGCCCGCTTTCTGGTGACCGTCCTGAGGTACTTCGAGCGGGAGGGACTGCCCTTCGACTACGTCAGTCCCGTCAACGAGCCGTGCTGGGACTGGAAGGGCGGGCAGGAGGGCTGCCGTTACAACAACGAGGACGTCAAGCGGGTCGCGCTCGCGCTCGACGCCGAGCTGCGCCGGTCGGGGCTGAAACACCCGCCGCACGTCGACCTGGTGGACACGGGCGACATCCGCCTGCTGCTCGACGACGCCGACTACCGGGCGTATCGCCGCATCACCGGGCCGGAGGCGGTCTGCCGGGCCGGGAACGAGGCCAGGTCCGCCCGCTGGGGCAAGTACCGCGAGGGCATCCGCGACCTGCTCGGCGACCCGCAGATACGCCGCATCGTGGACAGGCGCATCTCCGGGCACTCGTACTGGTCCTACGACGCCTACCACGACCGGCACGTGCTGCGGCAGCAACTGCGCGCGAACCGGGAGCGGTACGCACCCGGCGGGCGTTACTGGCAGACCGAGGTTTGCATCATGGAGCACGGGCGCGACCTCGGCATGGACACCGCGCTGCGGGTGGCGCGCCTCATCCACCACGACATGGTGGACGCGGAGGCGTCCGCGTGGCACTGGTGGCTGGCCGTCTCCCCCGGCGACTACAAGGACGGCCTGATTTACACCGACTTCGACCACAACCGGCCCGACGGGCGGGCGGTTCTCCCCTCCAAGACGCTCTGGGCGCTCGGGAACTGGAGCCGGTTCGTGCGGCCCGGCGCGCGCCGGGTGGAGGCCCGTACCGACGCGCTCCCCGCCGAACTCCTGGCCTCCGCCTACGCCGACGAGAAGGCGAAGCGCCTGGTCGTCGTCCTGGTCAATCCCGGGGACGCCGCGCGCCGCGTCCGACTCGGCGCGGACGCGCCGGTCGGCCTGCTCACCCCGCACGTGACCGACGTCGGCCGGGACCTGAGCCCGCTGTCGCCGCTACCCGGCGGCGAGTTCGACGTACCCGCGCGCTCGGTCGTCACCCTGACGGGGGAACTGGGCGCGGGCGGTAAGGCCGCCCTCCCGGTGATCGCGTCCCCGGAGGTCGCCCCGGCGCGGCGGGAGCGGGCGGCGGTCCGCGACGGCGTGGTCTACGAGGTGCGCTGCGGCAGCGGCGGCGCGTTCGCCGCGGGCGAGGGCGGGCGGCGCAACGGATACGGCGACATGCCGTTCGGTGCGGACCCGGCCACGGGCTTCCGCTGGGGCCACGAGTCGTGGGGCGAGAGCGGCGCGCGGCGCGACGGGCCGGACGTCTGGCAGGGCGTGCGCTGGGAGGACGGCAACACGCCGGGCCGCGGGCTCGCCTACCTTTTCGAAGTCGAGCCCGGGCGTACGTACCGGGTCGAGGTCGGCATCCAGGACCCGTGGAAGGCGGCGACCCGTTCTCTGGACGTCGAGGTGAACGGGGAGCGAATCCTGTCCGCGGTCGTGCCCGGCGACGGGCGCATCGAGAAAGCCGTCCCGGCCGCGCGGGCGGGCGGGGACGGCTTCCTGACGGTAGCGGTGCTGCGCGCGGCGGGGACGACCGGGTCGGGGGACGACCCGGTCCTCAGCTACGTGCGCGTTATCGCGTCTTGATGCGCCGCAGGCGCATCGGCTCGTCAGGCGCGGCGTAGTAGACGTGCCCGTCCGGCCCGAGCGTCATGACGTTCGCCTCCGCGACGAGGTTGCGGAACTCCAGCGTCGCCGGGTCGATCGCCGTCACCCTGCCGGCGAGGTTGCTGTAGAGCAGGCCGTCCGGCCCGAAGCCGACGAACTGAGGGCGGAAGCGGCTGTACTGGGGCACGTCCGGGTAGAGGGTGCGCTGACGCCTGATTGCCAGCGTCTCCGGGTCTAGCGCGAAGACCGAGCCCGCCGCCACGCCCCAGAGCAGGCCGTCCGGCCCGAACGCGAGGCCGCCAATCAGCTTCGGCGCGGGGCGGCCCGGCAGGCGCACGGGGGCGTCCGCGATCTTCTTCCCCGCCTTGATGTCCCAGGCGAAGACGCGCGCCTCGGACTCCGACGGGTCGAGGCCGAGCCCGCCCGTGACGGACGTCGAGCCGTAGGCCCGGTCGCCGCGCAGGGTGAGCGCGATGACCGACTGGTCCTTGACGACGTTCCGGTGCGTCTGCCACTTCCCGGTCCTGCGGTCGAGGAGCGTGAGCGCGCCGCCGAGTGTGCCGTAGTTCGGGATGGTGCCGAAGGCGAGCCAGTCCGCCGAGGCCGCCACGCCGAAGGGCCGGTCCTGCTCCTCCCCGATGTGGTAGACCTCGTTCAGTGCCGCCTTCTCGTCCGCCGCGCCGCCCGCGGGCGTCTCGTAGACGTACGCCCCGGGGTAGACGCCCCACCAGACCCGGTCGCCGTGCGCGACGACCCCCTCTGCCTGGCCCATGCGGAATAGCCGGACCCTGTTCGTCGCGGTGTCGAACGCGCCGCCCCGGCTACCGAGGTAGCCGCTCAGGTAGAC
>DATLHN010000740.1:0-1642 GCA_035539875.1 Armatimonadaceae bacterium | reverse complement strand
AAGAAAGAGCGGGCGGCAACGTAGTGATTGCCGCCCGCTCTTTCGGAAACTCCCCGTGGTGGATTCGAACCACCGACACTTCGGTTAACAGCCGAATGCTCTGCCGCTGAGCTAACGGGGAAAGTGGTCCCGCCGGAGATGCGGAACGCGAAAATCTTATCACGCCCTCGCGGGGCCGTCAAGCCCTTGGCCGCCGGGAAAATCGGCGCTGAGCCGATACAATGACCTTATGACCCCTGAGGAGACGCTCGCGCGTCTGTCCCGATCGGACAAGTGGTATCTGGCCTCCGGCAGAGGCGCACTGTTCGCCCCCACCTTTCCGCGCTACCTGGACCGCATCGGCTTCTGGGACGAAGCCTACTTCGCGGACATCCGCCTCGACCGCCTGTTCAACGTCTTCGTAACCGACGACCAGGGCAAGCCGTTGAGACTGCGAACGAACCCGGTTGGCGTCTGGGAACCGCATAAGCTTGTTTCCCACGACTTCGACCACGACCCCGAACTGCCGATGCTCGATATGAGTGTCCTGAGCAAGCCGGGCATCGCACAGTTTGTGGCCCTGACCCGCGTGGTGACTCACCGGAACTCGTTCGCCGTTCGGCTGGACATCGAGGACCGCGGGAACCGAGTCGGCGAGGACTTTCGGCGTCTCCACCTCCTGATGTGGTCGCTCCAGCAGAAGGAGCCATTTATGGAGGGACGGCGGATGGCGTCCGTGGCGTCGCCGGAGGTTCTGGACGACTGCCTGGTTTTCGCGCACCGAGTGCAGGCCGAGAAGGGCGTCGGCGACGTGTGGGTCGCGCTGGGGGCGTCGCTGTCGCGTGCGTCGTACACCGTCAACCTCGCCGAGATGAGCGCGACGGAACCGCAGTGGGAGGTCAGCCCTTTTCCGGAGAAGTTCCGGCGGCGCGCTTCCGGCAAACTCGCGCTGCCGGACGAGTCCCACGCGGACGCCGACTGGAACGGGTCGATCTTCGGTCCGAGCCTGCTGCACCTGGGGCAGCACTACGTCCTCGACCTGGAACCGGGCGACACGGCGACGGTCACTTTCGCGGCGGCAGTGGCGTACGACCGTGACGAGGCGGTCGCGAACCTGCGGGCGGACCTCGCGGGGGATGTGGTCGCCGAGAGCGAGGCAGATTGGAAGCGCTACTTCGCGGGCGTGCCGACGTTCGAGAGCGGCGACGCGCACCTCGACCACTACCTGCCGTACCGCTACTACGGCCTCCGGCTCTCGACCCTCGACCTGAACGCGGAGCCGTTCGCCTACCCGTGCGTCATGGAGGGGATCGGTATGTTCCGCTCCTTCATCTCCTACTCCGCGCAGGCGCACGCGCGCGAGGCGCGCTGGCTGAGCGACGGCGGCAGGCTGGCGGAAGGCTCGATACTCGGCCTCTTGCACCTCCAGGAGCCGTCGGGCTTCCTTCCCGGCCATACGTACACCTGGCGAGACTCGCGCGCGTTCTACCACGCGGACTGGGGGGACGCCGCGCTCTCCGTCTACGCCGTCACGGGCAGCGACGACTTCCTGGCCAAGGCCTACCCGGGGCTGGCGCGCTACGCCAACTACTTCGAGCGGGAGCGGGACCCCGAGGGCTGGCATCTCTACGACATCATCGACCAGAACGAGACCGGGCAGGAG
>DATLHN010000739.1:0-2162 GCA_035539875.1 Armatimonadaceae bacterium | reverse complement strand
GGCCCCCGAGTAGGCGTCGAGCAACTGGTCTTCGTCCGCCGTCTCCACCGGCGCGGCGGTGGTCGTCTTCTCGAACTCGAATCCCGGTCCGGCAACGGGCGTTTTCTCTTGCACCAAGGTGTGCTGCTCCCTCCCCTGTTCTGATAGTTGGATCCCGACGATTCTGTGAGAATCGGAACCCTCGGGAGGGGGCGAAGTTCCGCGCGCGGGCACTGCTCTTTCGGGCAGGGAACGTTACGAACGTCGGGGCGGCGGGGGAATTCCCCCGCCGCCCCGACGTACGACTCCGATCACCGCACTCTCCGTCAGATGCCGTCGCCTTCGAGGTAGGAGCGGAGCATCCAGGCCATCTTCTCGTGGGCCTCCATCAGGGCCGTCAGGAAGTCCGACGTTCCCGCGTCGCCCCATTCCTCGGTGGCGTCCACCGACTCGCGCAGGTCGCGGATGATGGCCTCGTGGTCGTTGACCAGATTCTGCACCATCGTCCGCGCGTTGGGAAAAGTGTTGGGCTTCTCCTCGGCGATCTTGCTGCACTGGATGAACTCACCCATCGTGCCCACCGCCTTGCCGCCCACGCTGCGCGCCCGCTCCGCCACTTCGTCCATGGAGGCGGCGATCGCCTCGTACTGCTGCTCGAAGAGTTCGTGGAGGTCGTGCCACTGCGGACCCACGACGTTCCAGTGGTAGTTACGGGTCTTCGTATAAAGGACCGCGGCCGAGGAGAGTACCGTGTTCAGCACGGCCACACTCTTCTTGCGCGCGTCCTCTTCCAGTCCAATGTCTATGGTTTCTGCCTTTTCTGCCTTCGGCACCTTCGTTGACTCCTTTCACCGTCACCTACGAGAGGGATGTACCCGCTCAGGCGCTCGTCCACTACACTACCTCGCCGGGAAGGAAGTCCCTAATTGCCCTGGGCCATCAGCGTGCGGTACGTCTTGATTTCGGCTTCCTGCGCCTTGATGATCTGACCCGCGAGCTCCCGGACCTCTGTCCGCTCGCTGCGCTCCGGCACCAGGCGGCTCATGTCGATCGCGCCCTGGTGGTGGGGGATCATCATCTCGAAGAACATACGGTCCCCCGTGATCGGCATCGACATCATGCCCTGCATGTCCTCGCGCACGAGCGCCTGCTGCTTCGCGTCGGGCGCGACCCCGTACCATTCCTTGAGCCAGGCGGTCATCTGCCCGATCTCCTTTTTCTGGGCGTCGACGACGTTTCTCGCCTCGCGCTTAGTCTCTTCCTTTTGAGCGTTCTTGAGCGCCTGTTCGGCCATCGTCACCGCCGCCTCGTGGTGGGCGATCATCTGGGAGAGGTAGGCGACGTCGAACTCCTTGCCCTTGAGCGCTTTGAGCGCCTCGACGCCCTTTGTTCCCATTTCGTGGGACATCGCCGCCGTGCCGCCGTGGTCCATCCCGGCGTGACCCGAGGCGTCATGCCTGGCGGCGGCGGTGGGCGAGGGGGCCGTCGTCGGCGTCTCGGCGGGGGTACAGCCGGAGAGCAGGACGAAGCCTCCGATCAGCGCGAGTGTGGCGGTCAGGGCCGCGGGACGTGTCTTCAGCGGTGTGGGCATCTGCTTGGTTCCTCTCTAAACTGCCGTGTCTCCGGGTAAGGATTACCCACATTGGGGACGCCGTCACCCGGACGGCAAAGAGCCCCCTTCGCGGTGGAGAAGGGGGCTCTTTGCGCTTACTACCCGGCGGCGGCGATGCAGTCTATTTCGAAGAGGAGGCCGGGCGGGAGGCAGTTGACCAGCGTCGTGCGGGCGGGGTACGGCTCGGCGAAGTACTCGCGGTAGAGGCGGTTGTAGAGCGGGATGTGTTCGGGGTTCTGGACGTACGAGCGCACCTGTGTCACGTCCGCCAGCGTCACCCCGGCGTCGGCTAGGATGTTCTTCAATAGCTCCAGCGTGTGGCGGAACTGCGCCTCGAAGTCGTCGCTGACATACTCGCCCTTCGCGTTCACCGCGCCCTGCCCGCTGACGAATACCTGGTCGCCGTGGCGGCGGTAGGGGCTGATCGGCAGCTTGTGCTCGCTCTGCCCCTCGGCCATCGGGTACTTCACTACTCAGGCCCTCCTTCGGAGACGATAGGCCAACGCGCGAACTCGCGGACGAACGCCACGACCTCGCGCGCCGCCAGGGAGAATAGTGCCTCACCCTTGGC
>DATLHN010000738.1:0-17126 GCA_035539875.1 Armatimonadaceae bacterium | reverse complement strand
GGCGACGCCGCGCGCCCAGCACTCCCAGGCGTCGGAGAAGACGATCCCGCTGGTCCAGATTTCGTTCGTCTGTGCGAGCGTCAGGTCCTCCACGCCGCACCGGCGGATCGGGGAGATTGTGGCGACGGAGGAACCGTCCGCGACCGGGAAGTCGAGCCGGAGCGGCTGATTGAGCGTGACGACGTTTCCGGAGACGCCCGTCACCAGGAACTCGTAGCGGCGGTACTCGCCCCACGGACAGGCGTTCCGGACCATCTGGTTCCAGCGCGCCGTCGCGGGAGCCCGCAGCCGGATGCGGTCGCCCCTGCGCAGCCCGGACGCCGACGCCAGGGTCAGTGTCGTGTCGCCGCGCCTGCCGTCCTTCGCCAGTTTCCGCTCGGCCCCGGGCTGGCTGATGCCGGTGAACATGACGGCCGCGATCTGCGCCGGGACGCGGGCGGGCGCGCCGTCCGACGCCTTTCGCGAGAGCCGCACGGAAATGTCGGAGGTGCGGACGGTGCCGTCGGCGTACGTGGCAACCGCGCGCAGGCGTGCCGGACCGTCGGCGGGGACCGCGTCCAGCACCTTAGCGCCCGAGGCGCGCAGGGAAAAGGTTCCGCCCCAGTGCTGCGGGCGGTACGTGGTCTTCGCGAAGACCTTGCCGCCCGCCTCGATGGCTATCTCACGGAGACCCTTCGGAGCGGCGTGTACCTCGATCCAAGTTCCTCGGCCCACCGTCGCCCCCGGCGCGGGCGCGAAGAATCCGACTCCCCGCTTCGGCCCGGCGTAGCGGAAGACGAGGCGGGTCCGGCCCCGTCCGGCCCCGCGAAGCACAACCCC
Source organism: Armatimonadaceae bacterium (assembly GCA_035539875.1). GTDB lineage: Bacteria > Armatimonadota > Armatimonadia > Armatimonadales > Armatimonadaceae > CALEKU01. Next base: position 16,307 of record DATLHN010000738.1, on the reverse strand, counting down.
GTCTCGCCGGATGGAGATGGGGCGGTCCAGGTGGTATTCGCCCGGCGCCAGCAACAGCACGCCGCCGCCCTTCGCCCCGACCGACTCCGCGGCCCTCTCCAGGGCGTCGGCGTCGTCCTTGCCGTCGTCCGGGCGCGCGCCGAACTCCTCCGCGCGCGCCCGCACGGCGACCCGCGGGATGCCGCCCGGGACCCCGGCGTGCGTCCAGTCCGGATAAACGATCCCGTCCGGCCCGACGACGTCGGCGGCGGTGAGGCGTCCCTTCTCCTCGGGCTTGATCTTGTACTGCGCGGGCCACGGCCGCGCCGACGACGGAGCGCCGCGGTCCACGAGTACCAGATCGTCCAGGTACGCGGTGACCTTTGCCGCGCCGTAGGAGTGGAGCCAGATTTCTATAACGGCCGTCTCGGGGGTCGTGATCACCGCGAGCGAGAACGGCACCCACGCTCCGACCGGCTCCGACGGCAGCGTCCGGTGGAAGTCCTCGTTGCCGCCGATCTGCTTCCCGGCCGCGTCGCGCAGCCGGACGTAGACGCCCAGCCCGCTCCCGGAGACGGGCCGCACGAACCCCTTCAGGTCGATCACCCGCGCGCCGCCGACGGACACCGGCTCGGAGGTCGCGTCGGAACCACGCGCGCTGTCCTCGTCCGTGACCTTGAGCGCGTGACTTCCCGTGCGGACTGCCTCGGTGGAGACGCGGGTCATGCCCTCGTCGCGCGGCACGGCCCAGCCCTCCAGTCCGCGCTCGAAACTGCCGTTATTGACCGGCACTTCCTCCGGGACCGCCGGGACCGCGGGCGGGGCCGCCTGCCGGGCGAGCGCGGCGGGGAGGAAGTTCGCGGCGGCCAGGGCTCCGAGTGACGCGGCCGTCGCGGCCACCGCACCGAGCGCCCTGCGTGTCGCGGCGGCGGGGATCAGATCTCCCACGGCTTGCGCATCACCCTTCCGCGAAGGCGGTTGGCGTCCCGGTTGTTGCGGAACTCCTCCTTCTTCGGGTCCCAGTCGAGGGGCACGTTGCCCAGGCGCAACGAGAGGTTGCCCAGGTGGCAGACGGTCGCCGACCGGTGCCCCACCTCGACGTCGCAGATGGGGCGCTGGCGGGTGCGCAGGCACTCCACCCAGTTCCCGGTGTGCGAGGTGGAGATGGGCAGCCGGACGGCGTTGTCGGGGAGCGGGTCCGCGAGGAGCGCCGGGTCGGACGCCTCAATCCGCTCGCGGTTGACGAAGAGCCACTTCCCGTCCTCGCCCTCGAAGCGGACGCCGTTTTCGCCGCGCGTCGTGCAGAAGAGGACCGTACCCTCGGCGTACGTGTACGTGATGTCGAACTGCGGGTGGACGTTAAACGAGCGGAGCGTCCAGTCCGAGGGCGGGGGCGTGCCGTTCGCTTCCACGCGGACCGGGCCGGAGTCGTCCTTGCCGAGCGCCCACTGCGCGATGTCGAGGTGGTGCGCCCCCCAATCGGTGACCATCCCGCCGCTGTACTCGTACCAGTAGCGGAAGCTCCCGTGGGTGCGCTCGGGGATGTAGTCCCGCATAGGGGCCGGGCCGAGCCACAGGTCCCAGTCCAGGTCGGCCGGGACCGGCTTGACCTCGAACGGCCCGCCCGTCCGCGCGCCGGGCAGGCGCGCCTCGACGCGCCGGACCTTGCCGAGGCGTCCGTTGCGGACGAGTTCGCACGCGAGCTGGAAGCGCTTGCTGCCGTCGCTGCGCTGCTGGCTCCCCGTCTGGAAGACGCGCCCCGTGCGCCGGGCGACCTCGACCATCTTCCGCCCCTCGTCGATCGCCAGCGTCATGGGCTTCTCGCAGTAGACGTCCTTGCCCGCGCGCATCGCGAAGATGGCGTTCACCGAGTGCCAGTGGTCCGGCGTCCCGATCACCACGGCGTCGATGTCCTTGCGCTCCAGAAGCTCGCGGAAGTCGCGGTACTGCTTCACCCCGGCGGCGTCCCCCCCGAAGACGTTGGCCGCCTCGGCGCAGTGGGTCGCGTCCACGTCGCACACGGCGACGATCTTCACGCCCTTGTGCGAAGCGACCCCGCGGGCGTCGCCGAGCCCCTGGCGGAACCCTCCCTTACTGCCGCCCGGCCCGATGACCCCGACCTGAATCGTGTCGTTCGGTCCGATCTTGCGCTGGAGGGGCAGGGAAGCGTGCTCGCGCGCCTCGGCGTCCTTGAGGAACCAGGCGGGGAGCGCCAGGGCGCTCGCGCCCGCTGCGGCGCGTGTCATCAGTGAGCGGCGGGTGAGGGGAGAACGATCTTCGGCGATGCCCACGAGGCTACCTCATCTAACCGTCGGCGTTGAGATTCGACAGCGAACCGTGCCCTGCTGCCGGGCGGTATTTCGCCAACGGCACCCCTCCCTCCTTCCGGTAGCGTCGCCGCGTTTACTCGCCTGCCCGTACGCGGGTACATTACCCTCAGCAATCCTCAGGAGAAGAAGATGTACCAGCGCCGTCGTCCTGCCGGTATAGGTCTGATCATAGCCGTCATCGTCGCCGTGTTTTCGCTGATCCGCTACTACGGTTCGTCCCAGGTCAACCCGGTGACGGGAGAGAAGCAGCGGGTCGCCGGTATCACCGCGGAGCAGGAGATAGCCCTCGGGCTGCAGTCGGCCCCGCAAATGGCCCGCGAGTTCGGCGGTGTGTCCCGGGACGCCCGCGCGGACGCACTCGTCGACGCGGTGGGAGAGCGGCTCGTCTCGCGCTCCGGCGCGGGGAAGAGCCCGTACCAGTTCGACTTCCACGTACTGAATGACAACAAGACGGTCAACGCGTTCGCGCTTCCGGGAGGGCAGATATTCATCACGGAGGCGCTTCTCGCGCGACTCAAGACCGAAGGACAACTCGCCGGAGTGGTCGGTCACGAGATCGGCCACGTGGTCGGTCGGCACGGCGCGGAGCACATCGCCAAGCAACAGTTGACCCAGGGGCTGACCGGCGCGGCGGTGCTGGCGACGTACGACCCGAACAACCCGCGCAGCAGCCAGACCGCCCAGATGGCGCTGCTCATCGGGCAACTGGTGAACATGAAGTTCGGCCGCGCGGACGAACTCGAATCGGACAAGTTCGGCGTGCAGTACATGGCCGACGCCGGCTACGACCCGCGCAGCATGATCGAGGTCATGAAGATACTTGCCGAGGCGGGCGGCGGGCGCGGCGGCCCCGAGTTCTTCCAGACGCATCCCAACCCCGAGAACCGCATCGGGCAGATCGAGAAGGCGATCCGGGAAGTTTTCCCGAACGGCGTTCCGGCCGGGCTGGAAAAGTAGCGGCGGACGCATCGACCAACGGGGCGGCCCGCGACGCGGGCCGCCCCGTTCGCGTTTTGTTTACCGCCAGTCCCCGTAGAGAACGAACGGCGCCCAGTAGTACGGATGAGAGGTCTCCGCGTCGTGCGACAGCGACAGTGCGGCGTCGCGCAGCGCACTGCTCTTCGCCTCTCCCGCCGATATCCTCTGGTAGAAGCGCTCCATCAGCATGGCGGTCGAGGTGTCATTGACCGCCCACTGCGAAAGCACCTGGGTCGGGCACCCCGCCGCGAAGAGCGCCCACGTCAGTCCGATGACGCCCTCGCCGCGGCGCTTCTCGCCCCGCCCGGTGTTGCAGGCGGAGAGGACCGTCATCTCCACGCCGCTCAGGTCGAGCGCGAATATCTCGCGCGCGGTCAGGAAGCCGTCCTCCCCGGCGTCGCGCGGCTTTGCCAGGACGAGACACGAGGAGAGGGGAGAGCCGTCGTTGAAGAAGCCGTGCGTCGCGAAGTGCAGGACGCGGTTCCGGGCCGCCTCCGCCTTGACCGTGGCTTCCTGCGCGTCCATCCCCGATGCCACCCGCACGTCGCCGAGCGACTTCTTCAGGGCGTCGGCCTCGCGCTGCGTGCCGGGCAGCGGCACCAGGCGACCGTTGCTCTGGATGGGAGAGTCGCGGTCCGGCGCGATGATCGCCCGGTCGGGGGAACCGATTACCCGGTCGGGGGAACCGATTACCCGGTCCGGGGAGCCGATCACGCGATCCGGCGAGCCTATCACCCGATCCGGCGATGCGATTATGCGGTCGGGTGAGGCGAGCACCCGATCCGGCGACGCCAGGACCCGGTCCGCCGCCGAAAGGATGCGGTCAGGAGAGCCGATGGGGCGGTCCGCCGCGTAGATGACCCGGTCCGGCGCGAGTATCGGGCGGGACGGTCCCGCGAACCGCTCGGGACCGCCGAACTCCGGATTCGCCAGGACGAAAGTGCCGCCCTTGCCGCGCCGCGCCGGAGCGGACGCCAGCGCCGAACGCACGCTCGTTCCCGAGAACCCCATGGCGATCTCGTACCGGGCGAGGAGCGACTCGCCCGCGTCGTCCAGGAGCGCGCCGAAGGGAATGTCCCAGAGCGGGCCGTCCGGACAGATGACCAGGCGTTTCGCCCCGGACAGATTCGCGGATGCGGGGCCGACCAGAGTGGCGAACAGGCCCTTCGCCTCCTCCTTCCAGGACTGCTTGCTGTCCGCGCACGCCTTGCGGAACGCCTCTGCCTGACCCGAGAGCCGCTCCGTGCTTGCTTTGAGACTGTGGACCGTGCAGGACGGCTTCCCGCCCTCGTTCCGTACGACGAAGACCAGAGTGTCGGACGCAGTGGCGGCGCTGGCGCTTCCCGCCGGTCGCGGGAGCACGACGTACTCGAGCAGGACCGTGTCCGCGGGTAGGGAAGCCGCGATCTCGGCGAGTGTTGCGGTCTTTTCACCCCGGCGAAGGGCGAGGTCCGGTTGGCGTGAGTAGACGCCGTCCAGAAATGCGGACAACTCGCGCTCGGCCTCCTGCAGCTCGGTCCGGTAGGCCTCGAAGCGCTTCTTGCTCCCCGGCTCATTGCGGACACCCTCGGCGATCATCGCGGTGTTCAGCGAGTCGACGCGCGCGCGGAGCGTGCGCTCCTTTATCAGGTCGTTCTCGGACAGTCGGCCCTTCAGTTCGACGTTCCCACCGCTCATGAGGTCGTTGAGCAGGCGTGCCTTCACCCGCTGCGCGGAGGCGAACGCCTCCGCCGTGCGGTCCTGCCGGACCTGGCATCGGACGAGGCCGTGGTAGGCGGCCAGGTTCGCGGCCAGGTATGCTGCCTGCGTCTCCAGGGAGAGGCCGGTAAGCTCGGTCCGCGTCCTCTCGCTGAGGCGCGTCGCCTCCTGGTAGCTCTTCTCCGCGTCCGGGAACTGTCCCGACGCCTCGTACACGAGCCCGATGGACGTGAGCGTTCGCGCCGCGCCGTTGCGGTCGCCGCGCTCCGCGCGCAGCCGGTACGACTCGTTAAAGGCGTCGAGCGCCTTCTGCCCCTGTCCGTTCGCGGCGTAGAGGCTCCCAACGCCGCTCAGTATACCGGCGAGCGCGGGGGCGTCCAGCGTCTCGCGCGCCAGCTTCGCGGCGCTCTCGTAGCGTTCGAGTGCCTGTTCCGTCTGTCCGGAGGACGCGTCGATGGACGCGAGGCCCTGGAGCACCGCACACTGGCCGCGCCGGTCGCCGACGGACTTCAGGGCGGCGAGGGCGCGGTCGAAGTGCTTGCGCGCCTCCTCATTCTGCCCCTGGCGCAGCGCCAGCGCTCCCAGGCCCTGAAGCGCGATCCCTTCGCCCGCCGGGTCCGAGGCCGCCCGGTACGCCTGCGCCGCCTTCTCGAACTCGGTCCTGGCCTTCTCCGGCTGCCCGGCGCTCGCGTATAGGGATGCGAGGTTGTGTCGAACGGCGGCAGCCGAGCGCCGGTCACTGCCCGCTTCGAGAATGGCCAGAGCTTCGGTGTAGCGCCGGACTGCCTCGCCGAGATTGCTGGTGGCATAGACCGCGCCGAGGTTGGCCAGGGTCACGGCCTCTCCGGCGGTGTCCTTCGCCTCGCGCCTCAGCTTCAGGGAATCTTCGTAGTACTTGAGGGCTTCCCCGGGGTTGCCCGTTTCCGCGAAGAGGTTTCCCAGGTTGTTGAGTACCGTGCCCTGACCTGCCCGATCGTTGAGCGCGCGGTACACGTTCGCCGCCTGTTCGTAGGCGTCCCGGGCTTCCTTCTGGCTTCCCGCCAGCTTGTGGACGTTCCCGATGTTGACGTGCGTGTTGGCCTGACCGACCTTGTCGCCGACCTCCTGCTTGATCTTCAGGGACTGCCGGTAGTAGTCAAGGGCGGGACCCAACTCGCCGAGCTGGGCGTGGATGTTTCCCAGGTTGTTGAGGGTCTGGGCCGCGCCGCGCGCGTCCTTCGACGCTTGCCGCGCGGCGAGGGACTTCTGGTAGGCTTCCGTGGCCTGTTTTCGCTCCCCGGTGGAGGCGAGCGCCGCGCCGAGGTTGTTCCAGGCTGCGCCCTCGCCGACGAGGTCTCCCGCCGCGCGCGCCTGATCCGCCGCCTGCCGGTAGATGCGCACCGCGTCCTCGAAGCGGCGCGCGTTGTAGGCGCGGTCGCCCTGATCGATCAGCGCCTTGACAGGCGCGGACGCCGCCGGCGGGTCCGCCGCCTGAAGCGCGGGATGCGACCGCGCGGCAGGCGCGCTCAATACCGAACACGACACCCCCGCCGCGGCGAGCAGTATCGACAATGGTGCAGAAGATCGGCGCATATAGCAGTTTCCTGGGGGCACGACAACGCCCGGTGGAGCGGAAAACGCCCCACCGGGAACAACGGCGGCGGTACGGTTATTATAACACCGTACCGCCGCCGGGTGGGGTAGAACCCGTAATAAGCCTACTTGGCAGCCAGCAGAGATTGCGCCCAGGTCACGATGTCGGATAGTCGCTTGCCGCGGATACTTCGCCGCAGGCGCGATAGCTCCGCGTCGGGTACCTCCGCGCGCGCGACCGCCTTCTGAAGGCGCTCCGCGCTGTAGTCCGCGTAGGCGTGCTTGACGTCCCGGAACAGCATCTCGGCGGCGGCGTAAAGCGGTACCGCGACGGCGGGCCGGTCCTGCTCCTCGACGGATTCGGCCAGATTGTTCAGGGCGCGCGCGACGCCGAACGTGTGGTGGACGTCGCTTTCGTAGTGTACGGCGTCCTGGAACGCCTGCTGCGCGCGCTGCCAGTCCTGCTCCTCGAAGGCCAGATTGCCCAGGTTGTTGAGGACGACGGCGATGCCGCGCTCGTCGCCCGCCGCCCGGCGGATGCGCAGCGCCTCCTCGAGGTGGGCGCGCGCCGCCTGCCGGTCCCCGCCGGGGTCCTGGATTTCGACCAGCCCCAGATTGTTGCGGACGATGCCTATCAGCGTACGCTCGCCCTGCGCCTCACGAATCTCCAAAGCGCGGCGGTAGTGCGTCCGCGCGTTCGCGAAGTCGCCGGAATCGAGGTCTACCTGGCCCAACAGGTTCTCGGCGTCCGCTTCGCCGACCAGGTCGCCGATCTCCCGCGCCATCGCCAGCGCCTCCTGCGCGCGGACGCGCGCCTTTTCAGGCTCCTTCAGGTCGAGGTGGAGCCCCGCGCGCTCGCACAGGAGCCGGAGCAGAACGCGGGGTGCCGCCGCCGCCGCGGGCCTCGCGGACGCCAGACCGGCCTCTACCGGGCCGACCGCCTCGGACTGGAACCCGCGCTTCTGCATGAGCACGCCGAGGGACAGGGCGAGGCGGGCGTGGATGTCGGACACGGGAGCGCCGACGGTGCCCGCCCAATCGGTCGCGACGCGAAGGTTGTCCAGGGCGTCTTCCAGTTGATCGAGCGCCTCCGCCTCCCGCGCCGTCCGGAGCAGCGTGAGGCGCTCCTCGGCGAACTTGAGGAAGTGGCGCGCGTGGCGCTCTCGCACGGCGCGGTCCAGGCTGGAGAAGTCGGTGCGGAGCCTTTCGCAGGCGTAGTCGCGCAGGGACTCCAGGAGGCGATACCGATTCTCCTGCGTGTCGTCGTCGGTGTCCGCCACGAGCAGCGAGTGGTTTCGCAGCGTCAGCGCCCCTTCGAACGGGTCGAACACGTCGCAGACCGCTTCCACGTCCTCCAACGTAAAGCCCCGCTCGCCGCTCGCGAAGACGGAAAGCTGGGCGAACAGCGAACGGTCGTCCTCGGTGAGCAGGTCGTAGGACCAGTCGATGGCGGCGCGCAGGGCGCGCTGCCGCTCAGGGAGGTCGGGCGCGCGCGTCTGGAGCAGCCGGAACCGCTCGGAGAGGCGCGTGACCATCTGGCGCGGAGTCATGCCGACCACGCGCGCGGCGGCCAGCTCGATGGCGAGCGGCACGCCCTCCAGGCTTCGGACCAGGGTCTCGACGTCGTCGCGGTTTTCGTCCGACAGGGTGAAGTCGTCGCGGACCGCCTGCGCGCGCTCGACGAACAACTCGATCGCTTCGGTCGGAAGAAGGGGCCGCACTTCCCGCACCGTCTCCGAGCGCAGGCCCATCGTCCGCCGGGAGGTGATCACGAGTGTCAGATGCGGGGCGTCGGCCAGCAGGTCGCGCAACGCGTTCTCGGCTCCGGCGATCTGCTCCACGTTGTCGAGGACGAGAAGGGTCTTGTGGCGATCCCGGAGGAAGCCGACGATCTGCTCCCGGGCGGGCGGCGGAGGCTGGAGGCGCAGGCCGAGCCCCTGGGCGACATGCTGGAGCATCGCGTCCGCGGTGCGCGTCTCCGACAGTTCGACCCACCAGACGCCACCGGAATAGTCGTCGACGGACTGGCGCGCCACTTCGAGCGCGACCCGGGTCTTTCCGACGCCGCCGAAGCCGGTCAGCGTCAGGAGCCTCGTCCCGCCACGCAGCGTCTCCCGCACGCCCTCGACCTCGTCGCCGCGACCAAAAAGGGTGGTGGGGACGAGAGGCAAGTGCGCGTGCGGCGGTTCGGGCGTTGCGGCTGACGGCGCGGGCTTCTCGGCCTCCTTGGTCGGGGACAGCCCCATCGCGAGACGCGAATCCGCGGAGGAATCGATCAGGGCGCGAACGGCCGGGACGACCGCCGGGACCTGCCGCGTCCAATCCGCCGTGGCGTCCATCCAGTGCGACGCGGAGATGAAATACTCCATCTGCTCGCTGAGCGGGGTGTCTTCCACGCGGAACGTCAGAACGGCGGCTCGCTTGCTGACGGCCCGCTCCACCTCCCGGATGACCTGGGGGGAGAGGTTGGCGCGGGCGGAAAAGACGAGGACCAGGACCTTGCACCGGTTCAGAGCGCCGATGATCGCCGCGCTCCAGTCCACGCCGGGCGGTATGTCGCGGGGGGCGATCCAGCAGCGCATCCCCGCGCCTTCGAGCGCGCTCACCAGGGCATCCGCGACCGCCTTGTCGGTAGACGAGTGGGACAGAAAGACCTGGACCGGAGGCGGCACGGGAACGGTCGATCCCGCGACGAGGGGCGCGGCAGTGGGCGTCGGCTGTGGCGGCACCGGGCGGTGCGAGAGTGACTCGGCGGCGGGTTCCTCCGCCGACATCGGTGCGGCATGACCCGCCACGCGCGTGGGAACGGCCCCGTTCCCGACCTGGCCCATGTGCAGGTTCCAGAGATGAAACGGTGCGGGCGGCGCTTCGGTCTGCTCCGGCCCCAGGTCGTGGAGGTAGTCCGCCCAGACGGCGAAGCGGCGCATCGCGTCGGCGACCGGGGAAGAGAGCAGAATGTGCCCGGGGTCTCCCCATCCGGCCACGCGCCGCGCCGTGTCCAGCAGGGAGGAGGGGGCCGGACTGTCACCTCCCTCTCCCTCGTGCGGGCCGGAGTGAAGGCCCATCCGCAGGAGGAGCCGACCGTGCGCAGTGCCCGCGCGGACCGTGCGGGCGATGTCCGCGGAGCACTGGGCGGCGGCGACGGGATTGTCCGGGAAAACGAGAGCGACGCCGTCGTCGAAGTTGCGCATAAGCACATCGCCGCGGGACTGCCCGCGGGAGTACTCCGGCGTCGCCCGGATGACGGCGGCCAGCTCTTGCAGGAGCCGCTCGCGTTCGTGCGGCGCGTCTTCTGGGACGAGACACTCGACGAAAAGCGCGTGGGCGACTGGTTCGGAATCGGGGCGCGGGTCCCGTGTCTCCATATTAAATCCCTCACACCCGGACAGGCCCATTCTACACGAAGCGCCCCTCCCGGCGCAACGGAGCCATGAGTGACCCGGCGGGTCAAAGGAGAACCGGCGGGGGGTGCGGAATCTGACAATGGCATACTGATGTATAAGTATGTTGTTCAGCGCGGAACGCATTCGGGACGGGCTTCGTAGTTTCAGGGTCAACAACGCGCACAGAGGAAAGGAAGCGAGGGACGGGAGGAATACCGGCGGAAGGAAAGTCCGGTGCCCGCAGTGCGGCCGGTGCCGTATGCTCGACCCGCGCCTTCCGCCTCGGCCGCGCCGGACGCCCTGACGCAACCCCCAGCGCGGGTCGTCGTCACCACGCGCCGCGTCGCGATCCGTCCCCGATCGCCATGGCAAAGGGACACAACAACTCTAACTCTCATGACATCGCGGTTACCGGGAGCAATCTGCCACGGCCGTTGCGGCAAACGCGCCGCCGGCTGGGAGAGCGCCTCGTCGAGACCGGGCTGATCACGCTCGCCCAACTCACCGACGCGCTGGAGGTGCAGGCCAAGCAGGGCGGCGGCTACCTCGGGCAGATCCTGGTAGACCAGGGAATCGTCCCGAGCAGGGAGATGGGGAAAATCCTTCAGGAACTCACGGGGGTCGCCTACGTTGATCTGGCCGGGTTCGAGGCGGACCCGGCCACGGCGCGGCTCCTGCCCGAGAACCTGATCCGCGAGCGGAAGATACTACCCGTCCGTGCCGACGATAAGACGATCTGGCTCGCGATGGAGGACCCGCTCGATCTCGACGTGATCGACGCCGTCCACCTCCAGACCAACCGCAGCGTCAACCCGCTCCTCGCCCTGCCCGGCGACCTGACAGCGGCCATCAACCGGTCGTTCGACGTGCGCGACCGCGCCAACGAGCTGATCCGGGAGATCGGCGGTCTCGGGGACGCGGAGGCGGAGTCCGAGAAGGACCTGCTCGACCGCGCCGAGGACGCCCCCATAGTCCGCCTGGTCAACACGATCGTCGACGGGGCGTTCGAGACCTCGGCTTCCGACATTCACCTGGAGCCTCAGGAGGACGGCCTGCGCGTGCGCTACCGCGTGGACGGCGTTCTCTACGAGCAGATGGTACTGCCGCGCGCGAACCAGGCGGCGGTCGTGTCCCGGATCAAGGTCATCGCCGGGATGGACATCGCGGAGCGCCGCCGCCCCCAGGACGGGCGCATCTCCCGCCGGCACCAGGGACACTCCTTCGACCTGCGCGTCTCCACAATGCCGACCGTGCACGGGGAGAAGGCGGTCCTGCGCGTCCTCGACAAGTCGGCGATGTCGGTGTCGCTGGAGCAGATCGGCTTCCTGCCGGACGAGTTGCAGGTGTGGACTCACCTGATCACACGGCCCTATGGGATGGTCCTGGTCACCGGGCCGACCGGCTCGGGCAAGAGCACGACGCTCTACTCTTCGCTGAACAAGATAAACGACCCGGGGAAGAACATAGCGACCATCGAGGACCCGGTCGAGTACCGACTTAAGGGCGTCAACCAGACCCAGGTGAATGCGCGGGCGGGGGTGTCCTTCGCGGCGGGGCTGCGCACCCTGATGCGCCAGGACCCCGACATCATCCTCGTCGGCGAGATCCGCGACCAGGAGACGGCGGAGGTTGCGATCAACGCCGCGCTCACGGGCCACCTCGTCTTCGCCACGCTGCACACCAACGACGCCCCGAGCGCGATGACTCGCCTCGACAACATGGGCATCGAGCCGTTCCTGATCACCTCGTCTATACTCGGCGTCGTCGGACAGCGGCTGCTGCGCAAGGTCTGCGACAAGTGCAAGGAGTGGTACGACGCGGACTCGTCGTTCCTGGCGAGCCTGGAGATTCCCGTGACGCGAAAGGACGGCGCCCCGACTCAGCTCGCCCGCGGGAAGGGCTGCCCGGAATGCTCGGGGAAGGGCTACCGGGGGCGCGTCGCCGTGTTCGAGGTGATGACGGTCACGGACACCGTCCGCGCGATGGTCCTGCGCCGCGAATCCTCCACGACCGTCAAGGACCAGGCCATCGCCGACGGGATGCGCCCGATGCGCTCGTCCGCGATGCTGAAGGTAGGCATGGGGATCACTACGCCCGACGAGGTGGCGCGCGTCATCCTGGCCGAGGAGGACTGACCGGCCGCCAGGTAATTCGCCGCGGGCGAATGGTTAAGGCGCGTCCGCAAAACGGGTAATGGCACCAATAAGAAGCGGCCGTACGCTTGCCGAACATGGGGGCATCGAGATGCGGTTCTCGGCCCCGGTCGGAGCGACCGCCCAGGAGAAAGGTGCTACCCGTGTTCCCGATGACGAAGAGTCCGATCGCCGAAAGCCTGACCCGCCCGATCCCGGGCGGCTTCGCCGCCGCCCTTTACCTCGTCTTTTCCGTCGCCGACCTGCTTTTCAGCCTGGTCGCTTTCTCCTACGGCGTCGCCGAGGGGAACCCGGCGATGGCCTGGCTGCTCGAGCGGGGCGTCTTCATACAGGGCAAGATCGCGCTCACCCTCCTCGTCGCCGGGCTCATGATGGTCATCTACGCCGCATCGCGCCGGTACCGCTGGACCGTCTGGAGCGGCGTGGGGGTGATGGCCGCGGTCGTCGCCTACCACCTGTGGGCGATCCCTCGCCTAACGGGCGGCTCCCTGCCCGGACTCCTGGCGGTGTCTTAGCTTATCCAGCTGGGCCCGCGCTTCCGCGTTGTCAGGGGCGATCTGTAGGGCTAGCCGGAAGCACCCGGTCGCCTCCGCGTACAGCTGACGCGCGGCGAGCGACTCGCCCATCAGGACGTAGGCGTCCGCACACTCCCGCGAGCGCGCCAGCGCGGCGCGCGCCATCGTCTCGACGCCCGCATAGTCCCCGGCGTCGAGACGCGCCCTTCCTGCAATTATCAGGTCGTTGAGTGCGGCCAGCTCCGCCGCGCGCACCGTATCGACGCGCCGCGCTGGCGCGGCCGACGACGGCGGAGCGGCAGACGGGCCGGTAGCCACGCCGGCGGGCTCCGTGTGGAGCAGGTCGCTCAGCGTTTTGTAGGCACGGGTCAGCCTCTTAAACTCCTCGATCCGCACGGCATCGTTCCCGACCAGGTCGGGGTGGCACGCCTTCACCTTCTCGCGGTAGCTGCGCTTGACGTCGAGGAGTGTCGCCCCGCGCGGCACGCCGAGCAGAGCGTACGGGTCCTCGGCCGCGGCGGCCGGCCGCGTCGAGTCACCCGTGTCGTGGGAGCCGTTTGTGCCATTCCGATAGGGACCGTCTTCCAATCCGAAAGTCCTCTCACGCACCGGGCGGCGGGGATGTCGGCGGCACGACCGGCGGGGCCGTCTCCCCGAGCGGGTCGGTCACCGGCGGCTCGCCCAGCTCTTCGTTCTCCTCGCCCTGCTTCACCGGCGGCAGTACCTCCTGGGTCGGCACGACCGGCGGCACCGCGGGCGGCGGGGCCGTCTCGTTCGCGGGCGGAGTCGTCGGCGGTACGGTAGCCGGGGGAAGCGGCGCGGCCGGAACGGGCGACGTCGCCACCGGTGGCGCGGACACGGGCGGCGGGGCCGTTTCCGGAAGGGCCTCCGGCAGCGGCTCGGGCAGGACGACGGGTTGCGGCGACCGGGTGGGGACCACCGCCGTGGCCACCGCCTTGCGGGGGATGAGGCGCACGCGCGGCATCGGTGTCACCGCCGGAACGGGCTTCGCAGCCGGAGTCGCGACGGCCGAGGGCGGGGCGGTGGTCGTCGCCATCATCGTCTCGCCGGGGCCACCGCCGACGCGCAGGACACGATCCTTCTTGCCCTTGCGTACGGTTACGACGTCGGTCTGGATGCGGGCGACCCAGGAGCCCTTGATCTTCTCGCCGACGCGCACGAAGTGCTGCTCGTCGCCGGTGCGTAGCATGGCGACCGACGCTTCCCCGAGCGCCACCCCGACCAGCTCTATCTCCGGCTCGGGAATTAACACCGGGGCGACCCCGGTAGGTCCCGCCGGCCGTATCGGCGTCGTACTGGGCTGGACGCTCATGCGGCCGACTATCTGAGTCGGCGGGAGGTTCCCGGGCATGGTCTGCGGCTGCGGAGGAGCGGCAGAGCGTGGCGCCGCAGACGCCGCGGGCGGAGCCGGGGCGGCAGAACCGGGTGACGTCGGAATCACGCCGATGGGGCGGAACGGGTCGTACGCAAGGTTGGGCATGGCGACCGGCTCACTGCTCGCGGGCGTGTCAGCCTGGGTCGGGACGGTGGGCATCGCTCCGTTAGCAAGTGGAGTACCAGACGCGACGGTACCTGCCGCCTGCCCTTCGGCGGCGGCAACCGGGGGTACGGCCGCGGCGTCGGCGACCGGATCGGGTGTCGGCGCCGCGGGCGCACTGCCGCGGAAGAGGCCCGTCTGCTTGCCGATGTTCACCACGCCGAATCCGAATACGGCGACAACAGCGAGGCTGAGGGCGATGGCCTTCGGCCGATCTTCGGGTTTGATAGGTGTCATCTTTGGTACCTCTCCTAAATCCCCGTCGTCTCGCCGGCCTCAACGGTCAGCGGTATGAGGAAGTCTTCCGTGTCGGTGCTCCCGTCTAGGTAGTGGAGCGTCACGCGAAGCCGGAGCGTCGTCGTCCCGGAAGCGATGGCGCGGACCGAGACACCGGACGACCCGATCAGGATAGCGTCGGGGGCGGAAATGCCGGATACGGAAGTTGACGTGTTGCCGACGCCGTTGTCGATTTGTAGGATGTGAGCCTGTCCCTGGGGTGGAACCTCGGTCCACTGAGCGCTGAAAGTGCCCGCCTGGGCGACCTGCTGTTGCTGGCCGCCACCGGTGCCACCGGTCGTCCCCCCTCCGGTCTGGCTGCTCTGGAAGAAGTTTTCGTTAACGTTTGGAACGACGACCTGATATGCTGTCGAAACGGCGACATTCTGGCCGACTAGGGCACGGGACGGATTAAGGGATGTCCCGGTCATCTGCCAGGCGAAGGCCGACGAAGACATCGAGCCGCCGCAGCCAGAGAGGGTGTAGGCGACAGGCGACGCGAGGAGTAGGAGCACGCCCGCGGCGCGCAGGGCAAGTCCGGAATTCCGGCCGAATCGTCGCATCATGGATTCTGTGTCTCCTTCCGGACGGGAACGGTGCTGGGCGGTACGACGTTGACGGTCGCGTCCTTCGACCCCTCCCGGAGCGCGTCGATGGTCTTCGGCGTAGTCGCGACGCCTTCATTGTCCTTAAGGAGATTAATGGTCAGGAAGACGACGACCTCAGATTTAATCCGATCGCGCCGACGCCTTTTGAACAACTCTCCGAATAGCGGTATCTCACCTAGAAGAGGGACCTGTTCGATGATCTCAATATCCTGGTCCCGGATAAGCCCCCCGATGGCGATGGTCTCGCCATCCTTCACGCGGAACGTGGTATCCGATTCGCGAGAGGCTACCTGCGGAAGGCCGTTCGTAATCTCGGTGATCGTCGAGACCTGCGGGTGGACCTTTAGCGTGATCTCACCGTTAGCATTCACTCGCGGTCGAGCGAGGAGGGTAATGCCGACCGGCACGGTCTCGACCGTGAACGCAGTTCCTGCGGTCGCTGAGGTCACGGCGGCTACCAGAAAACGGCGAATCTCGCCGATAAAGATGCTCGCATCCTCGTTATCCAGGACCGCGACGCTCGGGTTGGCGAGGATCTTCGTCTTACCCTTCGTCTCCAAGAAGCGGAGCTGCG
Source organism: Armatimonadaceae bacterium (assembly GCA_035539875.1). GTDB lineage: Bacteria > Armatimonadota > Armatimonadia > Armatimonadales > Armatimonadaceae > CALEKU01. Next base: position 683 of record DATLHN010000738.1, on the reverse strand, counting down.
CCGCGAGGTCGAGCGGGGACCGGCGGAACCGTCCGAACCGGAACACGCCCGGCGCGTTCAGCTCATTTCCGTTAACCTGAGTCTGCCCGGGTGTGAAGACCTGTGAGGTACTGCCCGTACCACCGCCTGTTCCTCCGGACGTCTGGCTCTGGAGCCCGCCCCAGGCTACGCCCGCATCTAGGGTATTGGGAGTCTCTAAGTCCACGACATGGGCCGTGATGGCAACCTGCATCGGCGCAGAGTCGACCTCTTGGAGAAGCTTTAACGCCGCGTTGACCTGGGCGTCGCCGCCCGTGATAATGAGGTGCTTGGACTTGATGATGGAGACGTTATAGCCTGTGGAGGTGCCGCCTGCGGCGGTTCCGTTCGCGCCTGGCAGGCCGGTCCCGGCTGTCATCGCCGCGCCACTTCCCCCAATCCCAGCAGCACCGCCGCCTATTCCGCCGCCGCTGCCGAAGCCGCCGACGGCGAGGCCGCCGCCGCTGGAGCCGGAGAGCGACTGGTACGTGCCGGGCAGGGGGGCGTACGGCTCGGCGGAGGGGGTGTCCTGGACGCCGGGGATCGCCGCGGCGACCATCGCGGTGAGCGCGGCGGCGCTGGAGTAGCGAATGGAGTAGATTTCGACGCGCTGCTCGGAGGTGGTGTCGACGTCGATGGACGTCCGCGAGAACGTCATCGTCGCC
>DATLHN010000737.1:0-11126 GCA_035539875.1 Armatimonadaceae bacterium | reverse complement strand
TGTTCGAGCCAGTCGTGCAGCTGGAACATCCGGGACTGCGGGTAACGGGCGTGCAGGGCGGTCATGACGGCGGTCAGCGCCAAGCGCAGGGCGGTGAGAGGTACGTAGTCGGCGAGATAGAGCGTCACCCCGTCGAATGGCGATTCGGCCCGCTGCCAACGCTGGTTGAACTCGTCGTCCATGTGCTTTGGGCTCTCCCGTCGCGCCCCTTACCGGCGGCGGTAGGTGACGGTCACGCGGCGGTTGGGGGAGACGCGGGTGACCGTCTGCGTGGTGCCGTCCGGCCAGAGGATTTTGAGGGCGAGGGCGGGCGAGCGGTCGTCGCCGCCGAGGCCGAAGTGGAGGGTGAGGTCGTTCTGGTTGCCCTCGCCCGTGCCCGCCTCGACCTGCCGCGTCAGGACGCGGCCGTCTTTGCGCCGGATGCGGACCTGCGCGCCGACGGCGGAGCGGTTGACCCGCTTGCCGTCGCCCCGGAGCCGGACGGACAGCCAGCGGTTGCGGGACTGAACGCCCGTGCCCGGCTGGTTGACGTAGAGACGGCCGCCGGTGACGAGGTCGAGGTCGCCGTCGTTGTCGAAATCCGCCCAGGCGGCCTGGTACGTCGCCCCGATCTGCGCGAGGCCCGCGGGCGCGGTGGCGTCGCCGAAGGCCCAGTTGCCGTCGTTGCGGAAGAGGACCGGGTAGTTCTTTCGCCCGAACGACGCGTTCGCGTAGACCGTGGTGAAGAACAGGTCGAGGTCGCCGTCGTTGTCGAAGTCGCCCGCGGCGGGGCTGGCGTACGACTCCTGGTAAAAGACGCCGCACGTGCCCTTGTCCTCGAAAACGTACTTGCCGTCCGGGCCGGGGTTGCGCAGGAACCGGCTCTGCGGCTGGTCGCCGCGGCTGTCGCGGTGGGCGAAGTTGCCCGCGAACAGGTCTATCTGCCCGTCGTTGTCGAAGTCACCCCACGCCGCGCCGATGGAGTGCCCGCCGCGGAACGCGCCCGACGTCGCCACGGCGTTGTGCAGCGAGGCGGCGTCGGAGAGCCCCCCCTCGCCGTCGTTGACCAGCAGCAGGTTGGGCTGGAGGCGGTAGTTGGAGACGTAGACGTCGAGGTCGCCGTCCCGGTCGAAGTCGGCGGCGGTGACGCCGCGCGCCCGGTAGCGGCCGTCGGTCGCGGCGAGCCGGAAGCCGCGCCCCTTCTGGTTGAGCAGGAGCAGGCTCGGGTAGGTCGCGTTCTTCTCCCAGTCCTCGTAGCCTCCGACGTACAGGTCGGCGAAGCCGTCGCCGTCGAAGTCGCCCCAGCACGCGCCGCGCGAGACGGACGCGGGCAGGTCGGCGGGGAGGGGGACCTCGGCGAACGTCCCGGTGCCGCCCTCGTTGCGGTAGAGCTTGCGCCGCGACCAGGAGAAGAGGTCGGCGTAGCCGTCGTTGTCGAAGTCCGCGGCGACCGAAAGGCCGAACTCGCCGACCCGGGTGAACTTCGCGCCCTTCGCGTTCCGCCAGAGGACTCCCGACGCGCACAGGTCCGTCCAGCCGTCGTTGTCGAAGTCGAACCAGCAGGCGGCGTCCGTGCCGAGCGTCAGCCCGAGCGCGGCGGTCCGGTCGGCGAAGGTCGGCGGGGGCTCGGCGGCGGCAGTGGCCGGGACGATGGCGGCGAGCAGCAGGGACAGGACGGCCAGGGCGTTCAGCATCGGGGCGTCCGGCGGCAGGAATGGTTGAGGGACAACGAAATCATGAGTTCTCGCGGTACGCTTGAATTGACTTTGTGTGGTAAAGTACTTTTGATTTTCGGGGAAGCGGCGCGGATTCGGCCGTGCGCCGGGAACCAGTATACATTGCCCGAAGGGCCGGGAGTAGATTCATGCCGACGGATTCAGTAAATGCGCGACCGAAGCGTGGGGCGGGCGGGGCGCCGATCGTGCTCGCCGCCTTGCTCCTGCTGATCGCGCTGGGCAGCGTGACCCTGCTGGTGCTCGGGAGGCCGCTTCCGCAGGAGGCGGGTCCCGACGCCGCGCAGGTCGCTTGGGGGGACCGGGTAGAGCGGCGACTGGACGCGTTCATCGACCGGGTGCGGCCGTCCTGGGCGGACCGCGTCGAGGCGCGGATGGAGGCGTTCGCCGACCGGATCGGCTGGGATTAGTGCCGCGCGTCAACGGACGCCCCGGCTAAGTCGCCGTGGGCAGCCGGCGGGCGACGTCGGCGCGGACCAGCGCGGCGACACTTTCCGGGACGGACGCGACGTTGAGGAAGGCGAGGGCGTCGTCGGGGGTGGGGACGCGGCCAAGGTAGAACTCCAGGTCGCCGAGCGCGGCGCGGCGACGCGCCTCCAGTTGCTCCCCGCGCTCGCCGCCGTCGCCGCGGCCCATCGTCGTTTGTTCGAGCAGCAGGTCGTAGTAGGCGGCCCAGAGGTTCCGGGCGAAGCCCTCGAACATCAGGGCGCGGGCGGCGTCGGTGCCCAGCTCGCGCATGCGGCCCGCCATGGCGACGGGGGAGAGGTCGTCGCCCGCCCCGGCCGGGGCGTGGGCACGGTGCTCCGCGAGCAGGTCGCGCAGGACCGCAGCGTCGGCGGCGGCAGCGGCGGCGGGCGGTGCGATTTTCGCGCGGCGGTTGGCGCGCGGCCGCTGCCGGGACGCCGCGCCGTCAGGTTGTCGGGTGGTGACTGACATTATTACGGTTATAGCACCGAAAACCCCGTAAATCGCCAGTCTCTCCCACGATTTTCGCATTGCAATATTCGATATTGCGAATTTGCGTATAAATCGGTACGATGAGTGCATGCCACAACGGGACGCGCTCCGGCGCTTCAAGGCGGACTTCTTCCAGGCGATGGCGCACCCCACTCGGGTCGGGATCGTCGAGCGGCTGCGCGACGGCGAGGCGTCGGTCGGCGGCCTGATCGAGTACCTGGGCGTCGAGCAGGCTAACGCGTCCCAGCACCTCGCCGTGCTGCGCTCCCGCAACATCGTCACCGCGCGCCGCGAGGGGAACGAAGTCTTCTACACCCTGCGCGACCCCCTGATAGGCGAGGTGCTGGACGTCCTGCGGCGCTACTTCCACGCGCACCTGGCCGAGTCGCTCGGCCTGCTGGAGGAGATGGCGCAGTCGGAGGCGGGCCAGTGAGCGCCGCCACGGTCAAGAACGGCGCGTCGTCTTCGCGGGCGGCGTCCTGGCTGCCGCGCTCGATAGAGTGCCTGCGCGCGGGATACACCCGCGCGACCTTTGTCGCCGATCTGGTCGCCGGCCTCACGGTCGGCCTGGTCGCGCTGCCGCTCGCGATGGCGTTCGGCATCGCCTCCGGCGTCACCCCGCAGGCGGGCCTCTACACCGCCGTGGTGGCGGGGTTCCTCATCTCCGCGCTCGGCGGGTCGCGCTGCCAGATCGGCGGGCCGACCGGCGCGTTCGTCGTCATCATCGCGGGCATCGTCGCCAAGTTCGGCCTTTCCGGCCTGATGATGGTGACCCTGATGGCGGGCGCGATGCTCGTCGTCATGGGCCTTACCGGCATCGGGACCGCGGTCAAGTTCATCCCGCGCCCGGTCACGATCGGCTTCACCAACGGCATCGCCGTCCTGATCGCGTCCACCCAGATCAAAGACTTCCTCGGCCTGAAGACGCCCGCGAACCCGCCCGAGTTTCTGGAGCGCGTGAAGGTGCTGGGCGAGCACCTCGGCACGCTGCACCCGCCGACGCTCGGCCTCGCCGCGGCGTCACTGGCGGTGATCGTCCTCCTGCCGCGCCTGACGAAGAAGGTCCCGGGCACGATCGTCGCGCTGCTGCTGGCGACGCTGGCGACCGCGCTGCTCGGAATCCCCGTCGAGACGATCGGGTCGAAGTTCGGCGGCATCCCGACCGGCCTGCCGCCGTTCACGCCGCCCGAGTTCAAGCCCGAGCTGATCGGGACGCTGCTGCCGTCGGCGGTGACGGTCGCGCTGCTGGCGGCGATCGAAAGCCTGCTCTCGGCGGTAGTCGCCGACTCGATGAGCAAGGACAGGCACAACTCCAACGTCGAGCTGGTCGCGCAAGGGGTCGCCAACCTGGCGTCCCCGCTCTTCGGGGGCATCCCGGCGACCGGCGCGATCGCGCGCACCGCGACCAACATCCGCTCCGGGGCGCGGACCCCGGTGGCGGGCATGGTCCACGCGCTGGTGCTGCTCCTGGTCCTGCTCGTGGCCGCGCCGCTGGCGAAGTTCATCCCATTGGCGACGCTGGCCGCGGTGCTGTTCGTGGTCGCCTACAACATGGGCGAGTGGCGCGAGATCGGCACCATCCTGAAGCTGTCGCGGGCGGACAAGGCGGTGTGGGGCGCGACCTTCGCGCTGACGGTGCTGGCGGACCTGACGGTGGCGGTCGAGGTTGGCATGGTGCTGGCCGCGCTGCTCTACATCTACCGCGTGTCGCAGACGACTACGGTCGGGACGGTGGACGACGAGTACCTCGCCGCGGGTCGGCCCCACGTCCTCCAGGGCAAGCAGATCCCGAACTACGTCACCATCCTGCGCATCCACGGGCCGTTCCTCTTCGGCGCGGCCGAGAAGCTTGCCGAGGAGACCGAGGACCTGTCGCGGTTCGGGCCGGTGGTGGTCCTGCGGCTGCGGAACATGACCGCTCTGGACGCGACCGGCCTGCACGCGCTGGAGACGTTCGCCGACCGGCTCCGCGCCGCGGGCAAGACGCTGCTGCTGTGCGGCGCGCGCGACCAGCCGGACCGGCTGCTCCGGCAGGCGGCGTTCCTGAAGCACCTCGGCCCGGAGAACCTCCTGCCGCACGTGGACGCCGCCCTGGAGCGCGCCCGCACGATCCACGAGGGCTTCGACGGCGTGGGCGAGGACACGGCCCGCGACCTGGCGAGGCTGCCGGTGTGACCGGCGAGGGCGACCACGGCCCGACGACCTGTCCTGTTCTGGCCGCGCTGCCGCACCGCGCGCCGTTCCTGCTGGTGGACCGGGTGGTCGCCTGCGAGGCGGGCCGCTGGGTGCGCGCGACCCGCCTGCTCACGGCGGGGGACCCACTGCTGCCCGGCGGCGGCGCGGGCGCGCTGCCCGCCCCGCTGCTGATCGAGGCCGTCGCCCAGGCGGCGGCGGCCCTGCTCCTCTCCGCCCGCCCGGACGCCGTCCCCGCCCTGCTCGGCGTGGACCACGCGGCCTTCCCCGGCGAGTGCGCGCTCCCCCCGGTGCGCGCGCACGCGGGAGACACGCTCCACCTCTACGCCGAGGTGCGCTGGCTGCGCCGCCGCGTCGGCCGCGCCCGCGGCGCGGCGACCCTCGCCGCCGCCGACGGCCCCGTCCTCTGCGACGCCCTCTTCACCTTCGGCCTGCTCTGACGACGGCGGCACGGCCGGGTGTAAGGGGGTTATTCGTCTTCGTCGTGAACGGCGATGTGGTAGGGGATGTCCGGCGTGCGGACGTCGGTCACGGTCGCGGAGAGGCCGTCGGAACCGGCGTGGACGATCAGCGTGAGCGTCGGCGCGTCCGCGTCGGGGTGGATGAGGAACAGCGCGTAGGCGTCCGAAGCGGCGTCCGCGGCCGGGTCCTTGGAATCGGCGGGGGAGGGGCGCAGGCGGAAGACGAAGTGCCGGAGCCCCTCGGCCAGCCACCCGTCGAGCGGGAGCGCGTCGGCGATGCGGGGGCGCAGGGCGCGGAACGCGTCCGACCGCTCGAGCGCGAGCAGCAGCGCGTGGTGGTCCGCCTCCCCGTCGGCCCCGGGACGGCTGTCGGCACCGGGTCCGCCGCCGTAGAGGCGGGCGAAACGCTCCCGCGCCCGATCGGCTTCCGGCCCGGGCACGCGCGCCCGGTCGCGCGCCTCCGCCGGGGGAGTCACGTCCGAAGGTAGGGCAGAGCCCGCAACGTTACCTGCATGGTCGCTTTGCACGGCGCTTATTTTTACCACTGCGGCGCGCGAATCCTCCGTCTTTTCTCGCATCTGGTTATTTCTGGGCGGCGGGGGACGCGCGGCGGGCGTTTCGGCCGGTCGCCCGCGCGGATACCTACCTACTATCGCGGGAAGCACGGCAACGGGAGGCGGGACGGAATCATGGGCATCGAGGCGAGCGTCGAGAGCGGAACAGGCGTCGGCGGCGACGAAGGCGTGCCGCCGCGGCGGCGGGTGCTGGTGACGGGCGCGGCGGGTCGGATCGGGTCGAACTTCGCCCGGGGGCACGGCGAGCACCACGACAACGCGTACGACCTGCGCCTGATGGTGCGCGGCGACGAGGAGGGGATCGACGACATCCGCCCGCTCGGCGAGGTCGTCACCGCCGACCTGGCGGACCTGGACGCGCTGAAGGCGATCTTCGAGGGCGTGGACACGGTCGTCCACCTCGCGGGCGACCCGTCGGCGTCGGCGGTCTGGAAGGACCTGCTGGCCGCCAACGTCGTCGGCACCTACCACGTCTTCGCGGCGGCCAAGGCGCAGGGCGTCCGGCGCGTCGTCTACGCCTCGTCCATCCACGCCGTCTCGGGCTACGCGCCCGACGTCCAGGTGAAGGCGCACGACCCGGTCAACCCGGGCGACCTGTACGGCGTGAGCAAGTGCTTCGGCGAGGCGCTCTGCCGCTACATGGCCGAGCAGGAGGGGGTGCGCGCGGTAGCGATCCGGATCGGCGCGTTCCAGCCGGTCGAGAAGGCGCGCGACCCGAAGAGCCTGCCGATGCTGGACGCGTTCCTGTCGCACCGGGACATGAACCAGCTCCTCGTGCGCTCGATCGAGGCCCCGGACACGCTGCGCTTCGCGCTGGTCCACGGCATCTCGGACAACCGCTTCAAGCGCCTCGACATCTCGTCGGCGCGCGACCTACTCGGCTACGCCCCGGAAGACGACTTCACCGAAATCCACCCGCAGCTCGAACCCCTGCGCCTCCCGGCGAAGGTGTCGGGCCACAACGTCTCCGACCCGGGCCAGAAGTCCGGCCTGCGCGAGGAGGTGGGCGAGGCGGGGTAGGCGCTCAGGGCCTCCGCGCGGCGACGAGCAGGAACGGCGGGCGCTCGCGCTCGGTGGCCCAGTCCGGGCGCGCGGCGACCTGCGCCTCGGTCGGCCCCCACTCCTCGACGCGGGTCAGGGCGAAGCCAAGTCCGAGCAGCAGGTTGAGGTACGTCGCCGCGGTGCGGTGCCGCTTGACCACGCCCGGGGCGAGCCAGTCGGTGGTGCGCGGGTTTTCGTCGAGGTAGCGGTTGACCGGCCAGGTCGGGCGGCCCGCGGCGTCGGCGGTCCAGCCCGGCTCCGCGGGCGCGGTGTAGATCGGGTGCTCCACGGAAAAGACCAGGCTGCCGCCGGGGACGAGCGACCGGTGGGCCGCCGCGAGCAGCCGGTCCAGCCCGGCGAGGTAGTGGAAGGCGAGCGAACTGTAGACGAGGTCGAACGCGCCCTCGGGAAGCGCGACCGTCTCCAGGTCGGCCCGGGTGTACGTGATCGCCCCGTCCTCGCCAGAGGTCATCTCCCGCGCCCGCGCCAGCATCCGCTCCGAGACGTCGATCCCGGTGACCCGCGCCGCGCCGCCCTCGCGCCGCGCCCACCGGCAGAACCAGCCGTAACCGCACCCCAGGTCGCAGACCGCGCGCCCGGCGAGGTCCGGGAGCATCGCGCGCAGCACCGGCCACTCCGGCGCGCCTTCCAACCCCTCGACCGACCGGTCCAGTTTGCCGTACGCGGCGAAGAAATCCGGGTCGTCGTAGATGTTCTGCGTCATAGCCCCCATTGTGCCACGGACTACCCGCCCGGGTACAATCCCGGCAGATGATTTCCCACTTTCAGGCCGCCGACCGGAGGACGCCGTGCCAGGTACACGTCCTCCTGTTCGTCCCCGCCGACCACCGCCCGCCGCCCGGCTACCAGCCGCGCGTGGACGAGATCGTCGCGTACGCGGACGGTTTCTTCCGGGGCGGGCTCGCGCGGTGGGGCCATAGGAGCGTCGTGTCGCCGTTCCGGCGTTCGGCAGACGGACGGGCCGAGGTGACGCTCCTGCGCGGGAAACGGAAGGCCGCGGCCTACACGCCGGTCGAGGTGCGCGCCGAGGTGATGGACGAACTCCGGCGGCAGCGGAAGGTCGCGCCGGACGTCGCGCGGCACGTCTGGTGGATACTGGTCTACGCCGGCGACCCGCCGCGAAAGTTTCCGGGGTTCCTGGGCGGCTTCGGCCCGCAGATCGGCGGCTGGGCGGTCTGCAACTTCAACACCGCGCCGGGCCGCGTCGACCCGGCCGCGCCGCTCGGCTCGGAGTTTCTGGAGAGACTGATGCTCAAGGGCATGCTCCACGAACTGGGCCACGGCTTCCAGCTTCCGCACGTCGGCCCGCTGAAGCGTGACGCCGCCGGGAACACGCTGATGGGTCCCACCCACGTCAACTACCGCCGGGTAATGCCCGCCGGGGAGCCGCGCGTGTACCTCAGCGAGGCCGAAGCCGCGATGCTCGCGACGCACCCGGCGTTCCGGGGCGTTCCCGAGGAGCGGGGACCGCTGCCGAAGGTCGAGGCGCAGGACCTGGCCTACACCGCCGATCCGCGGACCGGGGCTATCGTCGTTCGGGGACGCGTGCGCGCCCCCGGCGGGAAACTCCCGGCGTACGCGCTGGTCGCCGACGAGGCCGACGCGCGGCCGGGCGAGTACTGGACGAAGACCTACGCGGGCAAGGTCGCACCCGCCGACGGCTCGTTCACGGTGACCGTCAACGAGCCGTACGCGTCGAACGGCACGCTCCGGACGTGGTTCGCCTTCGACAGCGGCGCGCAGACCGGCGACGGCAAGTCCCGCGGCCGGGACAGCGGCATCCCGCGCGCCTACCGGTACGGCAGGGGGACGTGGACGTTCCCGTAAACGACGAATGGCCCGGCGGCTCAATCGCCGCCGGGCCTCGTGTCCACGTTCCGACTACCGGACGGGCTTGCCGGTCTTGTCGTCGATGCGGTCGCCGGTGACGGCGTCCGCCACCTTCTCCATCACGCCGCGGGTGTCGGGCGTGCCGTCCACCGCGCGGCCGCCGGTCTGGACGCCCGGCACGGCGTTGCCGCCGACCGCCGCCTCGGCCGAGGAGTAGTGGCGCGTCCCGAACGCGTCCGCGCGCCGCTCGGCCTCGTCCTTGGCCCAGCCGTACCGCTCCTGGAGCCTGCCGACGAGCCGGTCCTTCTTGCCCGCGATGTGCTCGTAGTCGTCGTCGGTCAGGTCGCCCCACTCCTCGCGGACCTTGCCCTTGAGCTGCTTCCAGTTGCCTTCTATGCGATCCCAGTTCATGGCTTCGCTGCCTTTCCCGCGCCGGGAGTTGACCCCCCGCGCGCTGAACGTGTCTTTGCTTACGAAGGGTATTTTCCGCAGTTCGCCGTGTGGGTAAACGTGGAGAATCCTGTCAGGAAACTCCCGGACCCGAAACAGCCGCAATCGTAAGGCACGCGCCTGGCGATCGCGGCGCGCGTACGAGCGGTCACGTCTCCCGGGCGGGTGAGCCCGTCAGGGAATCGGGGCGGGGCCTCCGAGCGGGATGCGCAGGAAGACGCTCGTCCCCTTGCCGGGCTCGCTTTCTATCTCCCCCGTGCCGCCGACCAGTCCCGCCCGCTCGCGGATCCCGAGCAGGCCCAGGCGCAGGCGTCGGCCGACGCCCGGCCCGGCCGGACTCCCCGGCGCGGGCCTCTGAAGCGCCTCCCGCACGTCGAAGCCGGGACCGTCGTCCTCCACCGTCGTCGCGACGTCGATGTCGCCGCGCCGGTGGACGACCACGCTCACGCGCGTCGCGGCGGCGGGCCCGCCGGGCTGGGTCCCCGAGGCGTGGCGCAGGACGTTGGTCAGCGCCTCCTGGACCACGCGGTAGATCGTCGTCTCCACGTCGCCCGGCAGGCGGTCCGCGCTCGACTCGAACCCGACCGCCTCGAACTCGGCCGCCGGACCCCCGGACTCCGTACTGCGCTCGGACCACTGCTCGACCAGGCCCGCGAGGGCGCCGGGCAGGCCGATGTCGTCGAGCGCGGTGGGGCGGAGCCGCACGGCGGTGCGGTGGATCTTCTCCGCGAGGTTCCGGGTCAGCTCCTCCAGCCGCTCCAGCGCCGCCAGGCTCTCCGGCGGCACGGACGCTCGCAGCGCCTGAAGCCCCAGCAGCAGGGCGGTCAGCTCCTGCCCGGTCTCGTCGTGCAGCTCGCGCGACACGCGTCCGCGCTCCTCCTCCTGGGCCGCCACGAGCGAGCGCAGCAGCGACTGCCGCTCGGCGGTCGCCACCGCCAGCTCCTCCAGCGACCCCGCCAGCGCCTCGGTTCGCTCCAGCACGCGCGCCTCCAGCGCCTCGCGCGCCTCGCGCTGCTCGTGGACGTCGGTCGCCGCGCCGAACCAGCCCGCGATCCGCCCCGCGCGATCGCGCAGCGGCTCGGCGCGCACCCGGAACCAGCGGTACGCGCCGTCGGACCCACGCCGGATGCGCTGCTCCATCTCCCACGGCACGCCCGCCGCCAGTCCCTCCTGAAGGCGGGCCAGGCCCTCCTCACGGTCGTCCGGGTGGATCGCCTCCAGCCACCCCGCGTTACCCGACCCGTCCGGCTCGGGCGGCTGCCCGGTGTACTCCGTCCAGCGCCGGTTATGCCACACGGGCGCGCCCCCGGGGTCGGTGCTCCACAGCAGGGCAGGCACCAGGTCGGTCACCGCGCCGAACCGGGCCTCGGCCGCGCGCAGCGCCTCCACGGACACCCGGAGCGTTTCGGCTGCCGCCGCCTCCGCCTCCGCCCGGTCCGCCCCGTTTCCCGACATTTCGTCGCCGTCCGTCATCGACCGAACCTTCCTATCGCCTCGGGGGCGTGCGTGCGCACCCGCGCGTTCCCTTGCAGGGGCCTATGTTGTGTTTACCGCGTCAGGCACGGGAAGATTGCCGGCGTTTTCCCGCGGTCTCGGGTTCGGCCTCGCCGAGCGCGTGGTCGGACGCGGCGGCGCGGAACGAAAGGGAGGTGTCGATGAGGGCGAGCGCGGACGCGGCCAGCAGCAGGACGAGGCCCGCGAAGAAGGGGACCAGTATCGCGGCCGACGCAGCGGCGGTGGAGAGGGCGAACCCGGCCAGCGCGAGGCCGACGACCGACGCGGCGACGATCTGGAGCAGGAGCGCGCCGTAGAAGCCGAGCACGGCGGCCTGGAGGATGCGGGCGCGCCGCAGCAGCACCCGAACCTGCTCCCGGTCGTCGTCGTCG
>DATLHN010000736.1:0-6546 GCA_035539875.1 Armatimonadaceae bacterium | reverse complement strand
GTGGAGTATAATCCCCTCACGCGCCCGGCAGACTCCCCTTCAAACGACGCCGCGGCGCCGGAAAGAGGCCCGCCGTGACACGTAACGCTTCCGCCGCCGCCCGGTCCTGCCTGGCCGGTCTCCTGCTCCTCTGCGGTCTCGCGCTCGCCGTCGCCGCCGCCCCGTCGGCGTCGTCCCAGGGCAACGGCGGCGGCGCTTCCGTCCACGCCCGCCTCGCCGCGCTGGAGGCGGCCAACGCCGAACTCGCCGCGGCGAACGCGGCCCTGGGGGTGAAGGTCGCCGCGCTCGAAGCCAAGACGGCGTACCTGAGCGTGGCGGGGACGGACACGTACTTCACCGGCACCAACGTCCACGTGCGCAGCGGGCAGGGCGCGACCAACGGCCGCCCGGACGCGCCCCTCGACCCGGCGGCGGGCGAGTCCAACGGCCTCGGCAACCTGATCGTCGGCTACAACGAGACCGACGGCTTCTACGGCGACGAGCGGGGCGGCAGCCACAACCTCGTGGTGGGCATCGGGCACGACTACACCGCCTACGGCGGGCTGGCGGCGGGGGCGCGCGGCCGGGTCTCCGCGCCGTTCGGCTCGGTCAGCGGCGGCAACGGCAACACGGCGTCCGGGCGCTACGGCTCGGTCAGCGGCGGGCAGTTTAACACCGCGTTGCAGGTCATCTCGTCCGTCAGCGGCGGCGTCGGCAATACCGCGTCCGGGCGGCCGTTGGTCGCGCCCTGCCCGCTGCGCACGTGGACGTTGGTGCCGGTGAAGTACGTGTCCGCCCCCGCGACGCTCAGGTACGCCGTCTTGGCTTCGAGCGCGGCGACCTTCATCCCCAGGGCGGCGTTCGCCGCGGAGAGTTCGGCGTTGGCCGCCTCCAGCGCGGCGAGGCGGGCGTGGACGGAAGCGCCGCCGCCGTTGCCCTGGGACAACGCCGACGGGGCGGCGACGACGGCGAGCGCGAGACCGCAGAGGAGCGCGAGTCCGGCCAGGCAGGACCGGGCGGCGGAAGCGTTACGTGTCACGGCGGGCCTCTTTCCGGCGCCGCGGCGTCGTTTGAAGGGGAGTCTGCCGGGCGCGTGAGGGGATTATACTCCACCGGCCCGACTTGACGGCCCCGGCGGGCGGGGTGTATCGTAAAGCCCACCCGTCCGCGCGGGCGGCACGAAGAAAGCGAGAAAGTTATGAAGACACGCCTGCGCCACGTCGCGGCGGTGGCGGCGGCGAGCCTGATCCCGGCGGCGGCGGCGGGCGGCGCGGCGCGCGCGCAGCAGCCGGAGACGGCCCCCGCGCCCGCCGCCGCGCGCCCCAACGTGCTGTTCATCGCCGTGGACGACCTCAAGCCGCTGCTCGGCTGCTACGGCGACGCGACCGTGCGGACGCCCGCCATCGACCGGCTGGCGGCCCGCGGCGTGCTGTTCGAGCGGGCCTACTGCAACCAGGCGGTGTGCGCGCCGTCGCGCAACGCCCTGATGACCGGGATGCGCCCGCAGACGCTGGGCATCTACGACCTCGCCACCAACTTCCGCCGGTCCGCGCCCGAGTCGGTGACCCTCGCGCAGAGCTTCCTCAAGGCGGGCTACCGCACCGAGGCCATCGGCAAGATCATGCACCTGGGGCACGGCAACCGCGAGGACGCCGCCTCGTGGAGCGTCCCGCACGCGCACCCGGGCGGCCTGTACGCCAGCCCGGCGACGCTGGCCGACATCCGGAAGCGCACGCAGGAGGCGCGCGCCCGCGGCGGCGGCGGCGGCGCGGCGGCCGAGGCCCGGGGACCCGCCACCGAAAGCGCGGACGTCCCCGACTCCGCCTACGGCGACGGGAAGGTGGCGGACGAGGCGATCAAGCGGCTGCGCGGCGCGGCGAAGGAGAAGCCGGGACAGCCGTTCTTCCTCGCGGTCGGCTTCTACAAGCCGCACCTGCCCTTCTGCGCGCCGAAGAAGTACTGGGACCTGTACGACCCCGCGAAATTCTCGCTCGCGCAGCCGCAGGCCGCGCCGGTGGGCGCGCCGGACTTCGCGCCGCAGTACGGGGGCGAGCTTCGCAACTACCACGGCATCCCGAAGCAGGGCGTGCTGCCCGCCGGGATGCAGCGCCACCTGATCCACGGCTACCACGCCGCCACGAGCTACATGGACGCCCAGGTGGGCCGCGTGCTCGACGAGCTAGACGCGAGCGGCCTCGCCAGGAACACCATCGTCGTGCTGTGGGGCGACCACGGCTGGCACCTGGGCGACCACGGCATGTGGTGCAAGCACACCAACTACGAACAGGCGGCGCGCATCCCGCTGATCGTGGCCGGGCCCGGCGCGAAGGCGGGCGTCCGGACCCGCTCCCTGGTCGAGACGGTGGACCTGTACCCGACCCTGTGCGCGCTGGCCGGGGTGCCGTCGGCGGCGACCCAGACGCTGGAAGGGGTCAGCTTCGCGCCGGTCCTCGGCGACCCGGCGGCGAAGACCCGCGACTCCATCATCCACGTCTACCCGCGCGGCCAGGGCCTGCTCGGCCGCGCCGTCCGCACCGAGCGCCACCGCCTGGTCGAGTGGAAGAAGCCCGGCGCGCCCGCCGACACCGCCGTCTTCGAATTGTACGACTACGAGGCGGACCCCCTGGAGACCCGCAACCTGGCCGCGGAGCAGCCCGACGTCCTCGCGCGCCTGCGGGCGGTCCTGGCGAAGCACCCCGAGGCGAAGCCGCAGATAAGCGCGGCCCCGCGCCCCGCCGCCGCCGGTCGGCAGAACCGCGCGGCGCTGTTCGCCCGGCGCGACGCCAACGGCGACGGCAAGCTCACCTTCGAGGAGTTCATGACCGGCCAGCCCGACCCGGAGGCGGCGAAGGGCCGCTTCCCCTCGTTCGACACGAACAAGGACGGCGTGCTCAGCAAGGAGGAGTTCGTCACGTCGGGCGGCAAGAACCCGGGGGCGTCATAGGCTTCTCCAGGACGACCTCCCACGCCGCCTTGGGCAGCGCGTACCGGTGTATGACCATCTCTTCCACGGAGAGCGTCCGCCAGCCGTCGGAAAACAGGGCGTCCACCGCTTCCCGGTCGAAGAACCGCTTCTGCCTGCCGTTCACCGAGTAGTAATGCGGCTCGATCTCCGGGTGACCCCCGCCCGCGCCGGAGTGGACGTCGTTCGTGGAGTTGAGGCGGCACAGCAGCACGCCGCCCGGCCAAAGCGTGGCGCGGATCCTGTTCGCCAGCGCCCGCGTTTCGGCCCAGGGGAAGTAGTGAAGCGACAGGCTGGCGACCACGACGCCCACCCCGGCGTCCGCGGCGACGGCGGGCGGGAACGGTTCGCGGAAATCGCGGCAGTGGAACTCCGCCGCCGCTTCCGGCACGCGGCCCCGCGCCGCGGCGATCGCTTCCGCCGATCGGTCGATGGCGACGACCCGGAACCCCGCCTCGACCAGGGTCGCCGTGTCGCCGCCCGGGCCGCACCCGAGTTCGAGGATCGGCGCGGAGCCCGCGCGCTCGCGCGCCAGTGGCAGCCAGCGCCCGAGCCACGGATCGGCGGCAGCGTCTACCCGCGCCATTCGCCGGTCCTCCGCCAGACGCGCCATCCCCAGAGGAGGAGGCCGAGCCCGCCCAGGGAAAGCGCGACCACGGCGAAGAGGAACGCGTCCGGGCTCTGCGCCCGCTCCACGACCGCGCCGCCCCGCATCTGCATCCGGCCCGTCCGCAGGCCGTCCAGCGACACGAGCAGGAACAGACCCCCGGCGAGGTAGAACGCGAACGGCGAGTCCCGGAGGACGCGCCCCCCGGGCGACACGAACAGGCGACGCCAGAACGACATGGGAAGCCCTTTCCGCAGGCGCGGGGGCACGGTCGGCCCTTCCCGCGAGTTGTCGTGCCGCGTTTCGGGGTTAAAGTACCAGGAAACCCCCCGCGCGCGTCATTTGCCGCGCATCAGATGCAGCGCGGCCAATCCGGAGACGACGGTCAGGACGGCGACGCTGCCGATGGCCGGGCCGAAGCCGAGCAGGTCGGAGATCGTGCCCGCCAGCAGCGCGCCGACCGCGTAGCCCATGTCCCGCCAGAACCGGTAGACGCCCAGCGCCCGCGCGCGCCACCGCGGCTCCGAGGCGTCCCCCACGACCGCGATGAGCGCCGGGTAGACCAACGCGGTCCCGACGCCGAGCAGCACGGTCGCCGCGAGCCACAGCGGGAACGACTTTCCCAGCAGCGTCATGCCGATCGCCGCGCCCTGGAGGGCCATGCCGTAGCCGATCAGCAGGCGGCGGCTCACGACGTCCGACAGCGGCCCGGTGACGAGCTGCCCCAGCCCCCAGACCGCCGGGTAGGCGAACTTCAATACCCCGATCCCGGCGACGTCCAGCCCCGCCGCCGCGAAGTAGAGCGGGAACAGCCCCCAGCTCATGCCGTCGTTCATGTTGTTGACCAGCCCGGCCTGGCTCGCCCCGCGCAGCCGCCGGTCGGTCCAGGTCGTGCGCGCGAAGATCTCCCGGAAGGACAGGGTAGGGAGGTCCGCCTCCGCGGCTCCCCCTTGCGGCGCGATCATGTCGCGGGTGTCGCGCACGAACAGGGCGGAGAGCAGCAGGCCCAGGACGGCGTAGCCGATGCCGAGGTAGAAGGGGACGGGCCGCAGACCGTAGACGCTCGCCAGGTAGCCGGTCGCGAGCGCGGTGACGCCGACCGCGAGGTACCCCGCGAACTCGTTCAGCCCGACCGCGAGGCCGCGCTGCTTCGCGCACGCCAGGTCTATCTTCATCACCACCGCCATCGACCAGGCGAGGCCCTGGTTGATCCCGAGCAGGACGTTCGCCGCCGCGATCCACTCCCAGGACGGCGCGTAGATGATCAGGAACGGCACGGGCAGCGCGAAGAGCCAGCCCGCCACCAGGACGCTCTTGCGCCCGTACCGGTCGGCGAGCGCCCCCGAAAGCAGGTTGACGCACGCCTTAGTGACGCCGAAGCTGACGATGAAGCTGGTGATCGCGGTGTTCAGGACCAGCCCGAACTCCTCGGTGCCGAGCAGCGGCACGACCGTGCGCTCCAGCCCCACCATGCCGCCCACGAACGCGTTCACGACCATGAGCAGCAGGAACTGCCCCAGATTCTCCCGCAGGCCCGGCCTGCGCGCCGTTCGCGGCGCGTGCTGCTTTTCGCGGGTATCCATCGTCGCCGCGTTCCGCTGCGCTACAGGTCCATCGAGGCGACCCGGAAACGCACGCCCGACCACGTGTCGTGGCGGTTCACGTCCAGCCCGGTCAGGCGGCGGGCCAGGTCGAACAGCGCGCCCTCGTCGTCGCGCCGCCAGTCCACCACCGCCTCCTCCGGCAGTGGCACGCCGGCCTGCTCGACGGGACGGCGGCGCTCGCGGAACAGACGCCGCGCCTCCGCCCCGTCGGCGTACAGGCAGAACCCGTAGTGGTCGCTCGCCCCGCCGAGGACCAGCGACAGCGCCCGCGCGCCCCCGCCCCGCGACGCCGCCTCCAGCACCCCGGGGTAGGTGGTGACGGCGGCGTTCGGGGTCCACAGCACGCCCCAGCCGGGCGTCTCCCCGAGGGCGACGTCCTGCCCCAGGGCCGCGGAACTCGCCTCCTCCCAGTCGAGGGTGCGCCCCGTGAGTGCGAACACGTCGGGGAGGACCCGCTCCATGTCCGCGAGCGACTTCCCCTCCGCCAGCAGCAGCGACGTGTTCCAGCTCACCGGGCGCGACCCGCTACGTCGGCGATATGCCCGTCGCCGGGACGGACTTCGGCTTCGCCGGGGCGGCGTCCCCGCCGCCGCGGACGAACTTGTCGAAGAAGTCGACGGTACGCTGCCAGGCCAGCTTCGCCGCCTTCTCGTCGTAGCGCGGCGTCGTGTCGTTGTGGAACCCGTGGTTCGCGCCCTCGTAGAAGTAGGCCCAGTACGGCACGAAGTTCGCCTTCAGCGCCTCCTCGTAGGGCGGCCAGCCGTCGTTCACCCGCTTGTCCAGGCCCGCGTAGTGCAGCAGCAGCGGGGCCTTGATCTTCGCGGCGTCCTCGGCCGGGGCCTGCCCCCCGTAGAACGGGACGCCCGCCGCCAGGTCGCTCCCCAGCGCCACCGCGAGCATGTTGACCACCGCCCCGCCGAAGCAGAAGCCGACCGCCCCGATCTTGCCCGTGCAGTCCGCGTGCCCCTTCAGCCAGCGGGCCGCCGCGATGAAGTCCTCGTTCATCTTGGCGCGGTCCACGGTGCGGAACAGCTCCCCGCCCTTCTCGTCGTTGCCGGGGTAGCCGCCGACCGACGTCAGCCCGTCGGGCGCGAACGCGAGGAAGCCCTCCGCGCCGAGCCGCCGCGCGACGTCCTCGATGTACGGGTTCAGGCCCCGGTTCTCGTGGATCACGAGCACCCCGGGCAGCTTCCCCTTCGCCGCGGCCGGGCGCACCAGGTAGCCCTTGATGCTGCCGTTGCCCTTGGGCGACGGCACCGTGGCGGTCTCCGTCTTGATGCGCGAATCGTCCTTGGGGACCTGCTGCGCCCAGGCGTAGTTGGGCTTCAGGCTCTCCCAGAGCGCCAGCGCCGTCACCCCGCCGGTCGCGAACTTCTGCGCCTTCTCCAGGAACG
>DATLHN010000735.1:0-2267 GCA_035539875.1 Armatimonadaceae bacterium | reverse complement strand
GGGTGCCCCCTGCAAACCGTAGAACAAGCCTATGAAAAACTCAACCCGAACCCACGCCCGGCGCGCATCTCGCGCCGCACTCGCCCTCGCGCTCCTGCTGCCCGCCGCGGCGGTGCGGGCACAGGCCCCGCCGACGAAGGTCAACGACCCCGCGTCGCTCACCCGGCACCTCTACCCGCTCGCGCCCGCCATGCCCGCCGCCCCGGAGGTCGCCTTCGACGTCACCGACTTTCCGGAGGGGAAGGCGTGGGCCGAAAGGGCGCAGAAGGTCGTCGCCGAGTGGTACCCGATCGTCTGGCGCATGCTCGGGACCGAGGGGCGCACGCCGCACAAGAAGGTCAACCTGGTGTTCAAGCGGACGCTCAGCGCGCCCGCCTACGCCAGCGGCGACACGATCACGGTCAGCGGCGAGTGGATCACGCGGACGCCCAACGACTTCGGCATGATGGTCCACGAGCTGACCCACCTCGTCCAGGCGTACGGCGGCTCCCGCGGCGAGCGCCCGGGCTGGCTGGTCGAGGGCATCGCCGACTACGTCCGCTGGTGGCGCTACGAGCCGGAAGTCACGCGCACGCGCATCGACCCGGCGAAGGCGAAGTACACGGACGCTTACCGCACCACCGCGGGCTTCCTGGCGTACCTGACCGCGAAGTACGACCGCGGCCTCGTCCCGCGCCTGGACGCCGCCCTGCGAAACGGCACGTACAAGGTCGACCTGTTCAAGGACGCCACCGGCAAGGACGTGGACGCCCTCTGGGCCGAGTTCATCGCGACCGGCGGCCCGTCCTACGGCCTCCCCGCCGCCGCCCCCGCGTCCGCGGCGGCATCGTCGGCGCTGCCCGTTCCGCCCGAGACGTGGGCCGAGCACTGGTTCGAGCACAAGCAGACGGTCAAGCGCATCGCCTACAACGACGACGTCGCGGTGTACGTGGACGACGACACGAACCGCGCCGCGATCGAGGCGATGGTCCCGGCGCTGACCGAGATGTGGAAGTACACGAAGAAGACCTACGGCGCGTTCGGCCCGGAGGGACGCCTGTACTACATCTTCCACCAGGGCAAGTATTCGGGCGGCCACCCGAGCGTCTACTTCGACGCCTCGCACGACTACCGCAACGTCAGCGACTGCGGCCCCGGCCCGTGGACCGCGGCTTCGACGCTCGACCTGCCGAGCCACGAGGTTTCCCACGTCGTCGAGGGCGCGAACAACGGCGTCCACGGCTCCCCGGCCTTCCCGGTGTGGGGCGACAGCAAGTGGGCGGAGTTCTACCAGTACGACGTCTACAAGGCGATCGGGCGCGAGGCCGACGCGAAGCGCGTCTACGACAAGTTCATCGCCGGGAAGGACAACTTCCCGCGCCCGAACACCTACTGGTTCCGCGACTGGTTCCACCCGCTCTGGCGCGACCACGGCGGCGGGCAGGTGCTCGCCCGGTTCTTCGCCGTCACCGCGAAGAACTTCCCGACCGAGCCGGAGAACGGCGGCAAGAACCGCAAGTACAGCCGCGACATGAACTTCGGCGAGTACGTCCACTTCATGAGCGGCGCGGCGGGCAAGGACCTGCGCCCGCTGGCCGAAAAGGCGTTCGGTCCCTCCCGCGAGCGCGACGCCCAGTACGCGAAGGCGAAGTCCGAGTTCCCGGGCGTCACGTACTGAGCGGCCGGGCCACGCGAAGGGCGGCGTGAGAGCGCGAGGAAGGCATTACGGAGTCCGCATGTGGCAGGCGCGCACCGAGACCGACGACGCTAGCGGCCGCACCCTCAAGCTCGTGCCGGAGGGTCCGGGCGGCCCCCTGACGTACGCAGACGTGATCCGCCTCTGGAGCGACAGCCCGGAGTTCCGCGCGTATTTCAACTCCCTGCTGGCGGCCGCGCCCTTCGCCGCCTTCCGGTGGGAGACGCCGCCCGTGACCGTGGCGTCGCGGAACCTCCCGTTCGAGTGCGTCCTGCTGGACAGCCCCGGACTGGCGGGGACGCCCGACCCCGCGGCCTTCGCGGAACACTTCCGGTCGTCGGCCGAGACCGACGTCGCGGTCTTTCCCAGCCTCGGAAGGGACGCGTTTCTGATCGTCCCGCGCCCCGCCGCCGAGCACTCGGCCTACGGCCACCTGGCCGCGTTCGTCCGGAGCCCGCTCGCGGGGCAGCAGCAGGCCCTCTGGCGCGAGGTGGGGCGGTCGGTCGCGGACAGGCTCTCGGAGAGTCCCCTGTGGCTCAGCACGGCGGGCGCGGGGGTGCCCTGGCTGCACGTCCGGCTCGATTCGCGCCCG
>DATLHN010000734.1:0-10969 GCA_035539875.1 Armatimonadaceae bacterium | reverse complement strand
CGTCTTGTCGGCGTACCCGGCGTCGCCCGAGCCGTTGTTCGGGGCGGCCGTGTCGTTGCCGGCCAGGGTCTCGTCGTAGTCCTGAGCGTACAGCATCATCGCGACGCCGATCTGCTTCAGGTTCGAGAGGCAGGCGGTCTGTCTGGCCTTGGCGCGGGCCTGGGCGAAGACCGGGAAGAGGATCGCGGCCAGGATCGCGATGATCGCGATGACCACGAGAAGTTCGATCAGCGTGAACGCCGCCGCGCTTCGTGGCGCGTGCGAGCGGTTAGTAGTGTGAGCCACGGCTTTATGCCTCCTTCAGAGGGTCGGGATACGGGACGGCGAACGGAAAGCGCGCGACATCGGGCGGTGGGCCGGAGGAGGCGCGGACGACGAGTTCGGTAGAGAGTAAGTATTCCTGACCGGCAACGGCTTTCCCGGCGATGCAATCCAGCAGCAGACAGGTGGCGGCGGCTCCTTTCTCGCGCAGGGGCTGGCGGATGGTGGTGAGGGGGGGCGAGGAGAGCGCGGCGTCGGCGCGGTCGTCGAACCCGACGACCGTCACGTCCCCGGGCACGCAGAGGTCGCGCTCGGCGAGCACGCGCAGGACGCGGACGGCCTCGACGTCACGCAGGCAGAACAGGGCGGTGGGACGCCGCTCCGCGGGTGCGGCTAAGAAACCCTCCAGGGCGTCGCGAACCGAGTCCTCCGATGGCTCGACGTACAGGGGGCCGGGGCACGGCGCCACGCCCGCGTCGGAAAGCGCGGCGCGCCAGCCCTCGATGCGGAGCGGGATGTACGCGCCGTGCAGCGGAGCGAGCGAGACGAGGCCGATGCGCCGGTGCCCGAGGTCGAGCAGGTAGCGGGTCATGGCGCGGGCGGCGGCCTCGTTGTCCACGTCCACCCGGCACGGGCGGGCATCGCTGCCGTGGCTGCCGACGATGACTAGGGGCAGGTCGGTCGCGGCAAGGGCGTCCACCACCTCGTCGCCCTCCGCGACACCGACGAACAGGAGGCCGTCGCAGCGTCCGTCGCGGTAGGCGGAGAGGCGCTCCCGCGCGCCGTCGCGCGGCCCCGTCTGGAACAGGGTGACGTTCTGTCGCTCCCGCCGGGCGACCTCCAGGATGCCGTCCAGGACCGGCGCGTAGTAGGAACTGGTGATAGGCGACGCGCTCTCGCGGGTCGCGGGAAAGACGACGCCTATGGTGTCCATGCGCTTGCGCGACAGGCCGCGCGCCACCGCGCTGGGGTGGTAGTCGAGCGAGCGGACGGCGCGCAGGACGCGCTCCCGCGTCTGGGGGCGCACCGCGCGCGAGTCGTTCAGCACGTAGGAGACCGTGGCGGCGGAGAGTCCGCACGCGCGGGCGACGTCTCGGATGGTCGGCATCGTTGCCTCCGGTACCGGGGCCGGCAGATCGCCGGGCTTGTGAACCGATTAACAGACGATACTACCGGTCGGTCGCTCCTGTCAATGGCCGCGCCAAAATTCGATTTTCTTATAGCGCCAATTCGTTGACGCGCACGGTTTCGGTGCGCTATACTGCGTGTTAAGACCGAGTTCGTGAAATTCGGCACAAAGTCCCTTTCAGAGGCGCGGGGCGGCCCACCGCCGGGTCGTGCCGCGGAAATCGGAAGCATTCATGTCTGCGGCGTCAAAGCCGGTCTATTTCGAGCGGGAGCGCGGCGTCAGCCAGGTCGAGGTGACGCCCGGCATCGCGCACTTCTCCGTCCGCTTCGCGGAAGCCGAAGCCGAGGTGCAGGCGCGGCGTCTCGAACTGCTCCAGACCCTCGCCGCGGGCAACGTCCCCGTCTTCATGGTCAAGATCGAGCCCGGCGCGCTCTGCTTCGCGATCCGGCAGGAATCGGTGGACGCCGGGGAAGAGATCCTGAAGCAGCGCGGTCACGACTTCGAAGTGCGCCGCGACCTCGCCCTCCTCACCGTCCTCGCGGGCGCGATGCGCGACCTCTCCGGTGTGATGGCGCGCATCTACGAGGCGCTGGTAGGCCAGGGCATACCCGTGCGGCAGACGGGCGACGCGTACAACGCGGTGCAGTGCCTGGTGGACGGCGGCGGGGCCGCGCGCGGCGCGGACGCCCTGCGCGCCCAGTTCCAGATCGAGAACGGCGAGGGGGGCGCGCCCTCGTGAAGATCCTGGTCCAGAAGTTCGGCGGCACGTCCGTCGCCTCCGACGAGAACCGGCAGCGGGCCGCGAGCAAGGTCATCCGCGCGATCCAGAGCGGCTGGAAGGTCGTGGTGGTGGTCTCCGCCATTGGGCGTAAGGGCGCGCCCTACGCCACCGACACCCTGATAGACACCCTGCGCGCCGTGGACCCGGCGGTGCCGCCCGCCTCGCGCGAGCTGGACATGATGATGGCCTGCGGCGAGATCATTTCCACCGTGGTCTTCGCCCAGACGCTGCGCACCAAGGGTTACGAGGCCGTCGCGCTCACCGGTCAGCAGGCGGGCATCCTGACCGACTACGAGTTCGGCAACGCCCGCATCCAGTCCATCGACCCGGCGTACATCCTCCGGATGCTGGACGAGGGCCGGGTGGCAGTGGTGGCGGGGTTTCAGGGAGGCACCGAGTTCGGGGCGATCACGACGCTCGGCCGCGGCGGGTCCGATACGACCGCCTCCGCGCTGGGCGCGGCGCTCAAGCCGCACGCCGACGAGGTGGGCGTCGAGATCTACACCGACGTCAACGGCGTGAAGACGGCGGACCCGCGCCACGTCCCGGACGCGCGCACGCTGGCGGTGGCGACGTACGAAGAGGTCGCGGCGATGGCGCACCAGGGCGCCAAGGTGGTCCACCCGCGCGCGGCGGAGCTCGCGAACCAGTACCGCATCCCGCTCTGGGTGAAATCGACGTTCGACGACGAGGCCGGCACGCTCATTACGAACGAGGACACGGTCGGCGACGACATACGCCTGCGCGTCACCGGCGTCACCAATACGGGCCAGATCGTCTACCTGCGCTTCGAGCTGCCCTCGGGCAACGAGGACGACAAGGGCCAGATCGAGCTGGAGATCTACCGGATGCTCCGGGGGGAGCAGATACCGCTCTACCTGAACAGCACCACCGGCGCGTCGTTCGCCTTCGCCATCGCCCGGGAGCACCTGCCGCGCGTGCGCGTCCTGCTCGACGGTCTGGTGGTGCCGGTGGCGCTCGGGCAGCGGCGGCGGCCCCCGTTCGGGCGGGTCTACCTGCTCGGCCTGGGGATGTGGGCGGGCTTCCTGGCCCAGCGCAAGATGCTGGAGGCCGCGGCCTCGTTCGTGGAGCTTCACACCATCGAGGCGCGGGTTCAGGAGAACTGCACGGTGGTTTCGGTGATCGCGTCGCGGTTCCAGGGGGTGCCGGGGGTGATCGCGCTGATCCTGGAGGCGCTGGCGCGCGCGAACGTGCCGGTCTACCAGACGGCGGATTCGCCCCACTCGATCTCGGTGCTCATACCGGAGGGGGACGCGAACAACGCCGTGCGCGCCCTGCACAACGTGTTCCGCCTCGGACAGCCGGCGGCGGGATAAGCGGCAAAAGGGTCGCCGCCGGGTACCTTCTGAATAGGAATACTTCAGGAGGTGGAGCGGCGTGAACGATTCGGAAAAGATCGACGAAGAGGATGTCCGGGCGCGATTCCCGGACCCGGACGAGGTTCGGGTGCCCCGGCGCGACATGCCGGAGCCGCCGAAGGCGGAGTTCGAGCCGCCGACGCTGCCGAAGGTGGAGCCTTTCCGGCGGGGACGGTATGATGGTCCGGACGGCGGCGGTTCCCCGGCGACGGACATCAAGGGGACCGGACTGGCGTTGACGATCGGGATACAGCTTTTCGCCTCCATCGCGGGAGGGTTCGGTCTGGGGCTGTTGCTCGATCGGTACGTTTTCAAGACGTCGCCCCAGGGCGTGCCCTGGGGGCTGATACTCGGCTTCATGCTCGGGATGGCCTCGGGCATCTGGACGACCGTGCGCCTGGTGCGGCAACTGAACCGCGAGTCTTAAGTATCACGACCGCGGGGACGGGCCGTCGGGAGGCAGAATGCGGCGCAGCGACGACGGCGGAAATAAAGGTAGTACGGGCGTCGGCGACGGCGCGCTGGACGAGGGGTTTCTCGGGCGTACGTACCGCAGTACGCTGGTACTGGCACTCTTCGGGGCCTTTTACCTGTGGGCGTACGGGCTGACCTGGGCGCTCCTGCCCGCGGCGGCGGGGGTGGCGCTGGCGCTCTCGATGCTGTGGGTGAACGACGTTGGTTTGCGGCGCGGGCTGCGGGCCGCCGGGAAAAATTCGGGCAGCGGCCTATCGGTTCGGGCGATAACCGGGGTCGCTCTGATAAAATACGCACTGGTCGCGCCGCTGCTGTGGCTGATCGTGCGCTACTGGGACCTGCGGGCGCTCGGCGCGTTCGCCTGCGGCGTGAGCCTGGTCCCGACCAACATCGCCCTGAGGGTGGTAAGCCGGTGCCTGACGGCGTCCGGCGGCAACGGCACGTCACGCCCCCGGTCGGGGACGTCCGCGCCGCAGGGGCGGATACGAACTATACGGTAGTTACCGCCGGATCTGTTACGGATAAACCATCACCGCTGCCGGGCCGCAGCGCGGGAATGTGACGCGGCCCTTTCGCGGAAAAGGCAGAGATATACGTTGCCGGAACTGAATCGAAAATACACGATCGTCGCCCAGGCGGACCCGGGCGAGGGGCACGGGCCGGAGCCGGGCGCCGGCGGGGTGGACGGCCACGCCGGTGACACCCACGCGGGGGCGGGGGCGGCGCACGGCGGCGGCGAGCATCACAGCAGCAGCCCGCTCGCGCACCACTCCGCGTTCGAGTACTCCTACGCGGGCGGCGTCGTCGCCATCCTGCTGGTGGTCTTCGCCGTCCTGGCGACCCGCTCGCTGAAGAAGGTGCCGGGGTCGCGCCTCCAGGCGCTGGCCGAGATCATCGTGGAGGGGTTCCGCAGCTTCGCGCGCACCGCCATCGGGCCGGGCGGCGAGAAGTTCGCCCCGTTCATCGGCACCCTGTTCCTGTTCATTCTCTGCTCCAACCTCACCGGCGCGCTTCCGCTGATGTGGAACGGCGAGAGGGGCGCGGCCGAGATGGGACCCGCCATCCTCATCAGCCCGATGGCCAACATCTCGATGACCCTCGCGCTGGCGACGATCGTCTTCCTGGTGGTCCAGTACACGGCGATCAAGGAGCAGGGACTCGGCGGACGCCTGAAGCACCTGGCGGGGCCGGTCTGGTGGCTCTCCTGGCTCATCTTCCCGCTGGAGCTCTTCGGCGAGCTGGTGCGCCCGCTCTCGCTCTCGCTGCGTCTCTTCGGTAACATCTTCGGCGAGGAGATGATCATCGGCGTCCTGATCGCGCTGCTCGCGGTCCTGCCGATCCCGATCCCGCTGCACTTCCCGATCGTCATGTTCGGTCTGCTGACCGCGCTGGTCCAGGCGGGCGTCTTCACCCTGCTGACCTGCGTCTACCTGCAGCTGGCGATGGACCACGGTCACGACGAGCACGGCCACGAGCACGAACACGACGCCGCGTCCGACCACGACCACGCGGCCGGCGGACATGCCGCCGCGCCGCCGGTGGCGGCCGCTCCCGCCCACTAAGCCGGGCGGCCCGACGAATCATCGGCCCCCGGGCCAGGACTTTATTAACGACGTTACCAGGGCGCTTACCCTGGTGTAACTAACACGGAGGTTTCTGTAGTCATGCTGTATCTTGGTATGCTCGCTCTTGCGGTCGCTCTCGCCCTTCCCATCGCGGCTTTCGGCGCTGCCCTCGGTCAGGGCAAGGCGGCGGCGGCGGCCCTCGAGGGCATCGCCCGCCAGCCCGAGGCGGCCGGTAAGATCCAGACCGCCATGATCCTGGCGCTCGCCTTCATGGAGGCCCTGGCCCTCTTCACCCTTCTGACGTTCTTCATCATGTCCGGCAAGCTGCCGGGCCTGACCGCCGAGCAGGCGGTCCAGCTCGCGGGTTCCGCCGCGCCCGGCCTGCTCCTGTAGTCCCCCGTTCCGCGGGTCCGGGAATTCTCCCGGACCCGCGGGCGGTCGCCGCGTGACGAGAAAAACAGCGGGAGCGTACCCGGCGCTCCGGCGGACGGCGTCCCCAGCACTCCGGGCTTTTGAGAACCCAGGTCAACCCGATGGGCATTCTGACGGATATCAACTTTAACCTGAACGCGTTCCTCGTGAACATCTTCGGGTTCCTCCTCCTGCTGTTCGTGCTGAACCGCTTCCTGTTTCAGCCCGTCGGCGGGCTGCTGGACCAGCGCCAGAAGGACATCGCCAGCACCTACGAGCAGCTGGAGAACGACCAGAAGCAGATGGCCTCGCTCAAGGGCGAGTACGAGCAGCGGCTCTCCGCCATCGAGGCGGAGGGGCGCGAGCGCATCAACACCATGATCAAGGAGGCGCAGTCCTCCCGCGATCAGCTCCTCCACGAGGCGCAGGTGCGCTCAAAGGACATGGTAACGCGCGCCGAGAGCGAGATCGAGCGTGAGCGCGAGCAGGCGCTCATCACCATCCGCCAGCAGGTCGTGGACCTGGCCCTGGGGGCGGCGACCAAGGTCATCGGTAACAGCTTGGACGAGCCGCGACAGCGCACGCTGATCGAGGAGTTCATCGCCACCGGTGGCTCGGGGACGGAAGCCGGAAACGGCGCCGCGTCCGGCCCGGCGGACGCTGCTGCTCCCGCTGCGAAGCCTGCCCGCTCGCGCAAGATCGGCAGCACTCCCGCCTCCGAGGCGGACGCGTAGGCCAGAGGACACAGTTACCCGCGATGCGTGAAGAATCGGTCGCGCGGCGTTACGCCGCCGCACTTTTTGCCCAGGCCCGGGAGAAGGACGCTATCGTGTCCGTTCGGGACGACCTGAAACTCGCCCTGGACACGGTGCAGTCCACGCCGACGTTCGTCGCGCTCCTGGACCAGCCTCTGGTCACGGAGCAGCGCAAGAAGGAGGCGCTCGCCATGGCGCTGGGCGGCAAGGTGCAGCCGTTGACGCTGAACCTGCTGAACCTGCTCGTGGACAAGCGCCGCGCGGGCGTGCTGCCTCAGGTCTACGAGGAGTACGAGCGCCTGGTCCGCTCCTTCCAGAACATCGCCCTGGCGACGGCGGTGACGGCGGTCCCGCTGGACGCCGCGCAGCAGGCGGCGCTGGAGCGGTCGCTCGAGGCGCGCACGGGCAAGGACATCGAGCTGAAGACGGAAGTAGACCCCGCCGTAATGGGCGGCGTCCTCGTCCGCATCGGCGATACCGTCCTGGACGGAACCGTTCGGGGCAAGCTTGAGCGGCTGCGCGAGCAGCTGCTCGCACGGCGCTAACCGCTGCCGGGCGAAGAAGGATTACAATCGTGGCAGTCAGACCTGAAGAGATAACAAGCATTCTGGAGCGGCAGCTTAGCCAGTTCTCCAGCGGTGTCGAAGAGGTCGGCGTCGGTACGGTCCTCCAGGTCGGTGACGGCGTCGCCCGTATCTACGGCCTGCGCGACGTGGCCGTCTCCGAGCTCCTGGAGTTCCCCGGCGGCATCATGGGCGTCGCCCTGAACCTCGAAGAGGACAACGTCGGCGCGATCATCCTCGGCAACGACAAGGCGATCCGCGAGGGCGACACGGTCAAGCGCACCGGGCGCATCATCGAGGTGCCGGTCGGCGAGGGCCTGATCGGGCGCGTCGTCAACGCGATCGGCCAGCCGATCGACGAGGCGGGCCCCATCGTCTCCTCCGAGTCCCGCCTCCTGGAGACCGGCGCGCCGGGCGTCGTCGACCGCAAGCCGGTCAAGGAACCGCTCTACACCGGCGTCAAGTCTATCGACTCGATGCTGGCCATCGGCCGCGGGCAGCGCGAGCTGATCATCGGCGACCGCCAGACCGGTAAGACGGCCGTCGCGCTCGACGCCATCATCAATCAGAAGGGGCAGAACGTCTACTGCTTCTACGTCGCCATCGGCCAGAAGGCGTCCACGGTCCGACAGGTCGTCGAGACGCTCAAGGCGCACGGCGCGATGGAGTACACGACCATCATCGCGGCCACCGCCGCCGACCCCGCGTCGCTCCAGTACATCGCCCCCTACACCGGCTGTGCGATGGCGGAGTACTTCCGCGACAGCGGCCGGCACGCCCTGATCATCTACGATGACCTTTCCAAGCAGGCGGTCGCGTACCGGCAGGTCTCCCTGCTGCTGCGCCGCCCGCCGGGACGCGAGGCGTACCCGGGCGACGTCTTCTACCTGCACTCCCGGCTGCTGGAGCGGGCGGCGAAGCTCTCCGACGAGAAGGGCGGCGGTTCGCTGACCGCGCTCCCGATCATCGAGACCCAGGCGGGTGACGTCTCGGCCTACATCCCGACCAACGTCATCTCGATCACCGACGGCCAGATCTTCCTCGAGACCGACCTGTTCTACCAGGGCGTCCGCCCGGCGATTAACGTCGGCCTGTCGGTCAGCCGCGTCGGCTCCGCCGCCCAGACCAAGGCGATGAAGAAGGTCGCCGGCTCGATCAAGCTGGAGCTGGCCCAATATCGCGAAATGGCCGCCTTCGCCCAGTTCGGTTCGGACCTCGACGCTTCGACTCAAAAACTGCTGGCGCGTGGCGCTCGGCTGACCGAGCTCTTGAAGCAGCCGCAATATAGCCCGATGCCGATCGAGGAGCAGGTCGCCTCGATCTATGCCGGCACCCAAGGATTTGTCGACGCCGTCGATGTCAAGGAAGTCACCCGCTACGAGGCGGCGATGCTGAGCTATCTCCGTTCGGAGCATGGCGACGTCCTGAAGACGATCCGCGACACGAAGGTGCTCGACGACGATACGGCTGCCAAACTCAAGGACGCGTTGACCGCGTTCGGCAAGCAGTTCGCTTAAGAGAGCTCGGAGAGTAATCGGCGATGGCCAGCCTCAAGGCATTGAAACTTCGCATCGGCTCGGTGAAGTCGACGCAGAAGATTACCAAGGCGATGAAGATGGTCGCCGCGGCCAAGTTGCGCCGTGCCCAGCAGAATGCCGAAGCCGGCCGGCCCTTTTCGAACCGCATGGCCGACGTGGTCGCCTCGCTGACCAGCCGTGTCGTGGTTGGGCCGCAGTCGCACAAGCTGATCGCCGGAACCGGCAAGGACGAAACCCATTTGATCGTGCTCGCCACCGGCGATCGCGGTCTGGCCGGTGCGTTCAACACCAACATCGTCCGCGCCGCGCGCCGCAAGGCCGAGGAGCTGGAAGGTGCCGGCAAGAGGGTCCTGTTCTACATCGTCGGCCGCAAAGGCCGTCCGGCGATCCAGCGGATCTACCCGAAGGGCATAATTGCCCAGCACGACACCAGCGAAATGAAGGCTCCGGCCTATGCCGACGCCCAGGCGATCGCCGACGATCTGATCGATCGTTTCGAAAGCGGCCAGTTCGACATCGCGCACCTCGCCTACAGCGAATTCAAGTCGGTGTTGGCGCAGGAACCGCAGATCGACCAGATCATCCCGGTTCCGGCTGTTGGAAAAGCCAGCGATTCCAAGGTTCAGGCCGCCGACGCGGCGGTCGAATATGAGCCCGACGAGGAGGAAATCCTCGCCGCGCTGCTGCCCAAGAACATCGCCATCCAGCTGTATCGCGCGCTGCTCGAGAATGCCGCCGGCTTCTACGGCAGCCAGATGACCGCGATGGACAACGCCACGCGCAACGCGGGCGACATGATCAATCGCCTGTCGATCCAGTACAACCGCCAGCGCCAGGCCGCGATCACCACCGAACTCGTCGAAATCATTTCGGGCGCCGAAGCGCTCTAATAGGGACCTAAGAGGAAACCGATATGGCCACCGCCGCCCCCGCCAAGCCCCGCACCAAGAAGGCCGCCGCCGCCTCGACCACCGCTCCGACCCAGGGCAATCTGGTCGGCCAGATCGCGCAGGTCATCGGCGCCGTCGTCGACGTCGCGTTCGAAGGCGAGCTTCCGCCGATCCTCGCCGCACTGGAGACCGAGAACAACGGCCAGCGCCTCGTCCTCGAGGTCGCGCAGCACCTTGGCGAGAATATCGTCCGCACCATCGCCATGGACGCGACCGAGGGCCTGACCCGCGGCCAGCGCGTCACCGCCACCGGCAGCCAGATCCGCGTGCCCGTCGGCCCGAAGACGCTCGGCCGGATCATGAACGTCATCGGCGAGCCGATCGACGAGCGCGGCCCGATCGGCAGCGACATGACCGCTTCCATTCACGCCGACGCTCCCCCCTTCGTCGACCAGTCGACCGAAGCCGCGATCCTGGTCACCGGCATCAAGGTCATCGACCTGCTCGCGCCTTATGCGAAGGGCGGCAAGATCGGCCTGTTCGGCGGAGCAGGCGTCGGCAAGACCGTGCTCATCCAGGAGCTGATCAACAACATTGCCAAGGGCCACGGCGGCGTCAGCGTGTTCGCCGGCGTCGGCGAGCGCACCCGTGAAGGCAACGACCTCTACCACGAGTTCCTCGAAGCCGGCGTCATCGCCAAGGACGCCGACGGCAATCCGACCCCGGAAGGCTCCAAGGTCGCTCTCGTGTTCGGCCAGATGAACGAGCCGCCGGGAGCGCGCGCCCGCGTCGCGCTCTCGGGCCTGGCGATCGCGGAATATTTCCGCGACCAGGAGGGCCAGGACGTGCTCTTCTTCGTCGACAACATCTTCCGTTTCACCCAGGCGGGCTCGGAAGTGTCGGCGCTGCTCGGCCGTATTCCTTCGGCGGTGGGCTACCAGCCGACGCTGGCGACCGACATGGGTAACCTCCAGGAGCGCATCACTTCGACCACCAAGGGCTCGATCACCTCGGTGCAGGCGATCTACGTGCCCGCCGACGATCTCACCGATCCGGCGCCGGCCACCTCGTTCGCCCACCTCGACGCCACGACCGTGCTCAGCCGCGCGATCTCGGAGCTCGGCATCTACCCGGCCGTCGATCCGCTCGACTCCACCAGCCGCGTGCTGGAGCCGCGCACCGTCGGCCAGGAGCACTACGAGACTGCCCGCCACGTCCAGGAG
>DATLHN010000733.1:0-20469 GCA_035539875.1 Armatimonadaceae bacterium | reverse complement strand
ACCTCGTAGTACAGGGTCGCCCGGCCTTCCGGCCCGGCCGTGGAAAGGTCCAGCACCACGCGGTCGCCCTCGACCTTGACCGGCAGCGGCGCGACGCGTCGGCCCGACGTGTCCAGACGCCACGCCTTCGCCGCGCGCGGGTTGACGACGGTCAGCGTGACGGACGCACCGCCGCGCCGCGCGAGGTGGGGGAGGGTGCCCCACGCCTCCAGCACGCGGCGGTCGGGCGCGCCGTAGCGCATGTCGCTGTTCTGCACGTCCGTCAGGTGTACCAGGAGGATGCGCCCGCTCTGCGGCACCGCGCGTCCGTCCAGAGACGAGGCCCAGACGGCGGCGCGCGTTCCCGTCACCCGTGCCGTCAGCGGCCCGGCGTCGATCACGCCGTCCGCGGGGGCGACGCCGCCGACGGTGCGCGGCGTCCGAACGCGCATGGTGCCCAGCGCGCCGTCCACGGCCAGCTCGTCCGTCTCGCTCCGGCGAACGGTCGTGGCGACGTCGGTCGGGTTCTGCGCGGGAAACTTGCCGCTCTTCTTCAGGGCCGAGAGCGCCGCCGCGCCGTCGCCCGCGCCCGCCCGGTACTCGGTCGGCCGCGCGGGCGGCAGTCCGGACGCGGGCGCGACCCGGGTGCCGACGCGGGTCACCAGGGTGAGGTCGCCGAATCCGCCCGCGGGCAGGTCGGCCGGTGCGCTCGTAAGCTCGGATTCCTTGCGGACGAGTGCGACGGCGTTCGGAGCGGGTTTCAGGTCCCCGCGCAGGAAGAGCATGAGCGCGGCGCGCTCCC
The DNA here is from genome assembly GCA_035539875.1 of Armatimonadaceae bacterium. GTDB lineage: Bacteria > Armatimonadota > Armatimonadia > Armatimonadales > Armatimonadaceae > CALEKU01. Next base: position 19,688 of record DATLHN010000733.1, on the reverse strand, counting down.
CGGCCTGGCCCGCCGGGTCGGTCGCCATGTCGAAGTAGTTCAGGGGCGCGGGGGCCTTCACGCTGTCCCGGTTGTGCGAGTAGGCGAAGCGCCAGACGGCGTCCCAGTCCTGGAGCGCGGACGCCGCGCCCATGATCAGGCCGCCCTCGGCGCGGTAACGGTTCGGCGCGGAATAGTTATACTCGCTGACCGAGAACGGCTTGCCGAAGAGGCGGGTCATGGCGACGAAGCTCGGCCCCGCGCCCGCCGTCTCTACCGCGCCGCGCCCGCCGGACCCGCCCTCGCTCGGCAGGCTCCACGACCGCTCCAGGAAACGCGGGTGGTCCCAGTAGAAGTGGTTGTCCACCCAGTCGAGGTCGGTGCGCGCGGCCATGAAGGCCGGGTCCTCCGACCAGCCGTTCAGGTCGGTGAGCAGCGCGCGGCACTTCAGCTCGTCGCGGACGAACGTTTTCATCTCGGCGAAGCCCCGCCGGTGCAGGAACGTCAGGAACGCGGCGACGTCGCGGCCCGCCTTGCTCTTCTCGATGCTCCGCGGCAGGGGCGTGGCAATCGACGCCGAAGGGACGCCCCACGCGGCCCGGACCGCCGCGTCCGTCTTGTAGCGGTCTTTGAGCCACGCCGCCCACTCCTGCTCGAACAGCGAACGCAACTTGCCCTGGAAGCCCCCGAAGTGGTTGGTCAGGTTCGGCTCGTTGATGGCCGACAGGAAGGAGAGCGCGGGCTCATCCTTATAGGCGACGCCGGTGTAGGGGTTGACGTGGGTCAGGAAGGCGCGTGTGAACGCCTTCCAGTTCTCCATCGCGGGCCTGCTCACCAGCACGGCGGCCTTGAACTCGTCCATCCCGCCCTCGTCGAGTCCCATCTCGGCGGGCTTGACCGGGCGCGAGACGTACAGGTCGGTCTTCAGGTAGAGGCCGCGCTTCTTGAGCGCCGCGAGCAGGTAGTCGAGTCGGTCCAGGTTTTCCGGGCGGAACGTGTACGAGTTCGCCGCGTTCGGATCGATCAGGTCGCCCTCGTAGTGGTGGATGCGAACGGTGTTGTAGCCGACCCGCGCCAGCCGGTCCGCGAGGCGGTCGGCGTCCGCCTTCTCCAGGTAGTTGGCGGAGAAGCAGAGGTTGACCCCGTAGAAGCGGATCGGGTCGTTCTTCTTCTCGAGGCCGAAGTGGCCGTCCGGGCGCACGGTCACCCACCCGTGCTTGCCCGCCGGGGCGTCGGTGAACAGTTTCGAGAAGTCGAGCGCGCTGCCGGGTTCGACGTCCAGCTTCAGGTCGAGCGGTATCCAGTCCGCCCCGGCGGTCAGGGTGATGGGCTTCTCCTCGACCACGGTAACGGCGTCCGGCAGCTCGACGGTCAGCGCGAACCGCTCGGGCGTCCCGGCCTTCCACGTCCTCTCCTCCTGTCTGCCGACCCGTATCTCCAGGTCCGACCCGCCGAAGACGCGCCCGTCCTGTACCAGGGCGGGCAGACCGCCCGCGGCCCGGACCGCGATCCGGAGCGATCCCTTGGTCAGCGTCGCCGCCCCGCCGTTGCTGGAGCCTATGTGCGTCGCGCCCGGCGCGGACGGCACGGTCAGCGCGGTCATCTCCGCGCCGTTCCCGACCTCCGCCTTGCCGCCGACGAACGCCGTCGCGGGCGCGTTGACGGAGACGTGGACGCTGTTGACGGCGACGTCCTTGTCGGGCGTCATGACGTATTCCAGGGTGAGGGTCCGGCCGTCCGCCGACACCTTCGGAACGACCAGGACGTTCGCGCCCGCGTTCGACGCGCTGATGCGCGGCCCCGACGGACCGACGGACGCCCCCCGGTACTGCCACGTCGTCTCGAACAGTCCGGCGCGGACCGTCGCCACCGCTTTCTCGCCCTCGCCCTGCCGGATGGTGACGTCGCCGTTCTTCGCAAGGTAGGCGGTTAGCGGCTCGCCGTCGGCGGGGGTGGGGGCGCAGGAGAGCGCGGCCACCGCGAGCAGTGCCGCCGCCGCGCCCCGGAGCGCGCCGCTCCACAGCAGCGAAGGTGTCATCGTCGTCGAATCCTTTCGTCCAATCGGTCGTGTAATCAGCGCGCCGGGGGCAGGACCCAGACCTCTGTGGAGGAGGGCATGGCCCCCGCATCCAGGGTGATGGTCGGTGTATCGAAGCGCCGCACGCTTGCGGGCGGCATCAGCGCGAGGAACTCTTCCACGGGCCGGAGGTTGAGGTTGATCTTTTCGTTGCCGAAGTGCATGGGGATGACGACCCGGGGGTTGAGCGCGCCGATGAAATCGACTAGGTCCGGGAGGGCGATGGTCGGCCCCGCGCCGGCGAGCGCGAGCAGGACGTCCACCGGCCCGCAGGCGGCGACCTCCGCGGGCGTCAGCGGGTGACCGCAGTCGCCCATGTGCAGGAACCGCACCCCTTCCATCTCGACGCCCACCATCGCGATCGGCTCCCGGCGTTCTGGCGTTTCCCAGACGCGCGCCGCGGTGAACGGCAGGCCGCCCGCGATCCGCGGCTGCGGCTGGTCGAGCAGGGCGAGTCCGTCCACGACGGCCGGGGGCGCGCCATTCGGCCCGCGCACGGCGGCGACCCAGGAGTGGTATTTCTCATTCTCGTGCGAGATCGCCACGATCTCCGCCTCGTCGTCGATGGGCGCGTACGTGCCGACGTCCGGCGCGCGGTAGGGGTCGAGGACGACGCGCACGTGCGCGCCCTCCCGGTTCCGCCCCGCCAGTTTGAACGCCGCGTGACCGTACCACGTTAGCTGCATCGCGATCCTCCGGGGTTCGACTTCGACGCGCCGCCGGTTGCCTCCTGCCTGCGCGGGAGGAAACGGATCGGCGGGCCATGCCGTACAATGATGCGTTACGGCGCGCGTTTCTCGCTGGCGCGCCGCGGAGAGGATACAGACAGCACGTGATACGCAACAAACGGCGGAGCGCCGCCGCCCTACTTGCCGCTCTGGCGACGGCCGCCGTCGTGGGGACGGCGTCGGCGCAGAACCCGCCGCGGAACCAGGCCGAGTACGACGCGATGCTGCGCAAGCAGCGCGAGGCTTTCTACCAGAAGATCGGTCTGAGCGCGACGCAGAAGACCAAGATTACCTCGATCGAGAAGAAGTACAAGCCCCAGGTCGACGGCATCACGAAGAAGTACGAGCCCAAGGCCAAGCGGCTCCAGGACCAGATGATCGCCCTTCAGAAGCAGATGGCGGCGCTCCAGCAGCAGTATCAGGCCGAGGTGCGGCCGGTGGCTCAGAAGATGGACAAGGAGTTCGAGGCCGTCCTGACGCCCGCCCAGCGCACCAAGGTCAAGGAGATGCAGGCGCAGGCCCGCCAGCAGCAGGGCGGCGGCGCGCCACGCGGCTAATGCGAAGACGGGCCGACCATCCGGTCGGCCCGCCGCGATCTTCCCGCCGGCTACTTCCCCTTCCGGGAAAGGGCGGCCCCCACGAGGCCCGCGAAGAGCGGGTGCGCCCGGTTGGGACGCGACCGGAACTCCGGGTGGAACTGCGTCGCGATGAAGTAGGGGTGGTCCGGGATTTCCACGATCTCGACCAGGCGATGGTCGGGTGACTGGCCCGAGAAGACGAGCCCCTTGGCGGCCAGCTGCTCCCGGTAGGCGTTGTTGACCTCGAACCGGTGCCGGTGGCGCTCCTCCACCGACGCACCGTCGTAGAGGCGGGCCGCGAGAGACCCCGTCGCCAGGGCGCACGGCCAGAGGCCCAGGCGCATGGTCGCCCCCTTGTCGGTCACGCCGTACTGGTCCGGCATCAGGGCGATGACCGGGTGCGGCGTCTCCGCGTCCACCTCGGTCGTGTTGGCGTTCTCGAGACCGGCGACGTGCCGCGCGAACTCGATTACCGCCATCTGCATGCCGAAGCAGATGCCCAGGTACGGGACGTGATTCTCCCGGGCGTACCGGACCGCCTGAATCTTGCCCTCGACGCCCCGCGAGCCGAAGCCGGGGCAGACGACCACAGCGTCGAACGGCCTCAGGCGCTCGGAGACGTCGCCCTCGTCCATCTCCTCCGAGTCGATCCACTCCAGGTTCACCCGGCTGTCGTGCTGGATGCCCCCGTGCTTGAGCGCCTCCGCGATCGAGATGTAGGCGTCGCCGTTCTGGATGTACTTGCCGACGACGGCGATGTTGACCTCGCGCCGGGGTTCGAGGATGCGCCCGACGATCGTGCGCCATTCCTCAAGGTTCGCCTCGCGCTGTTCCAGGTTCAGGCGCCGCGCGACCAGGTCCGCGAATCCGGACTCCTCGAAGGAGATGGGGATGGAGTAGATGGTCTCGGTGTCCATCGCCTCGATCACCGCATCGGGGGTGACGTCGCAGAAGAGGGCGATCTTTTCGCGCTGCTCGGCGTTCAGCGGGCGGCGGGTGCGGCAGACGAGGACGTCGGGCGCGATGCCGACCTCGCGCAGCCGCATGACGGAGTGCTGCGTCGGCTTGGTCTTCACCTCGCCCCAGGGGCCGACGTCCGGGATCAGGGTGACGTGGACGTAGAGCACGCTGCCGGGGCCGTGGTCCCGGCGCATCTGGCGGATCGCCTCCAGGAACGGAAGTCCCTCGATGTCGCCGACCGTGCCCCCAACCTCCGCGATGACGACGTCCGCACCGGTGCTGCGCCCGTAGTGGGTGACGCGCTCCTTGATCTCGTTGGTGACGTGCGGGATGACCTGCACGGTCCCGCCGAGGTAGTCGCCGCGCCGCTCCTTCGCGATGACCGCGCCGTAGACCACGCCGGTGGTGACGCTCGCCGCGCGGGTCAGGTTGACGTCCACGAAGCGCTCGTAGTGGCCCAGGTCGAGGTCGGTCTCCGCGCCGTCGTCGGTCACGAAGCACTCGCCGTGCTGGTAAGGGTTCATCGTGCCCGCGTCCACGTTGATATACGGGTCGAGCTTCTGCATCGCGACCTTGAAGCCGCGGTTGCGCAGGAGCCGCCCGAGCGCGGCGGACGTGATGCCCTTGCCGATGGACGAGACGACGCCGCCGGTGACGAATATGTACTTGATGGACCTGGGGCCGGAGCCGGGATCGGTGGCGGCGGACGCGCCGGGCGCGACGACGGGAACTGCGGTGGTGGCGGTCTCAGCGGGTAGGGACATACGGGTCGTGACTCTTTCCGGAGGGGGGCGTACCGGAGTTTCCGCACGACTGCGGGCAGAGAGCCCGACCTCGATTGTATCAAAACAGCAGCGGCGCGTCAATGGCGGCGGCCGGCCGCGCTTCGGGTTGACACTGCTCCGCGCGCGTCTCTATAATGCCCCCACCGCAAGGAGGCTGTCCCGTCATGAAGATCACCGAAGTCCGCGTCATCGTCACCTGCCCGGGGCGTAACTACGTCGTCGTCAAGGTGCTTACCGACGAGCCGGGGCTGTACGGCGTCGGCGACGCCACGCTCAACGGGCGCGAACTGTCCGTGGCGACCGCGCTCGAGGAGCACATCGCGCCGCTTCTGATCGGGCGCGACCCCGACCGCATTGAGGACACTTGGCAGTACCTCTTCCGCGGCACGTACTGGCGCGGCGGCCCCGTGCTGATGACCGCGCTCGCCGGTATCGACATGGCGCTCTGGGACATCAAGGGGAAGCGCGCGGGGCTGCCCCTGTATTCCCTGCTCGGCGGAAAGACGCGCGAGGGCGCGCTCTGCTACACGCACGCGGGCGGGCGAGACATCGGCGAGTGCGCGGACCGCGTGCACGCCGCGCGCGAAAAGGGATTCAAGGTGGTCCGCGCCCAGGTGCAGGTGCCGGGCGCGGTGGGCACCTACGGCGTGGGCGGCGCGAAGGAGGCGGCGTCCGCCACCTGGATCAATCCCGGCGAGGACGCCAAGCAGAAGCGGCTCCCGAGCGAGGAGCGAAACTGGGAGCCCGCGAACTACCTGCGCATCGTCCCGAAGCTCTTCGCGCACCTGCGCGACGCGCTCGGCGACGAGATCGAGTTGCTGCACGACGTCCACGAGCGGCTCACGCCCATCGAGGCGGCCCGCCTCGCGCGGGAACTGGAGCCGTACCACCTGTTCTTCCTGGAGGACCCGCTTCGGCCCGAGCACAAGGAGTCGTTTCGCCTGGTCCGCAACGCCAGCGTTACGCCGATCGCGATGGGGGAGCTTTTCCACACCCGCTACGACTGCCTGCCGCTCATCACGGAGCAGCTGATCGACTTCATCCGGTGCGACCTGACCCACATCGGCGGGATTACCGAGGCGAAGAAGATCGCCGCCATCGCGGAGCCGTTCCAGGTCAAGACCGCCTGGCACGGGCCGGGGGACATCGCGCCGATGGCGCACAGCGCGAACGTCCACGTGGACGTCTCGATCCCGAACTTCGGGGTGCAGGAGATGGTCTCGTTCGGCGAAAAGGTGAGCGAAGTGATGCCGGGCGCGCCGGAGTTCCGCGACGGCTACCTATGGCCGAACGAAGCGCCGGGCCTCGGCTGCGACATCGACGAGGAAAAGGCGGCGAAGTACCCGTACGAGCGGGCGTACCTGCCGACCTGCCGCCGCGCGGACGGCTCCGTCCACGATTGGTAAATCTTTATCGGCCTAACTACCTGTATTTACTAAACAGTAGGTGTAATTGCCGGGGGCGACTGGTACATTAAGTGCGTCAGCTTCATCCGGACGGGCATGGGTGCCCGTCCCTAACGGGGTATCGCGCACGTGGAACCACGACGAACGCATCTGGATATCGCCATCAGCGTCCTGCAGGGCGCGCTCCTGCTTCTCGGCGTCGCGCCGGTCGCCATCGCGGCCCTGATGATCGTCCCCGTCGTCTTCTGGAACCTCACCGGCTGGGCGGGAGTTGCCCTGCTCGTCGCGCTGGCGTGGGTCCTGACCGCCCCGCATACCCGCTTCCTCGCGCGCCGCCGCGCCCCGCTTTACCGGCACCGCGTGCCGCTGTACCGGAACGCCACGCTCCTGCGCAAGTAGCGCGCGTAACCCCGTCCTCGCTGCGACTTTTCGACCCGGCGTCTGTCTGAATGAGCGGGAGTCACCGTGTCGCAGCAACAGCAATTCCGGGAGAGCATCAGCGACGAGGAGACGCGGGCGGTCGTCGCGGCGTGGATGGCGAAGAGCCACCTGACGCCGGAGGCGTCGGTCGCTTCGCGGGCGTCCGTGGCCGACCTGGCCGAGGGGCTGGGCGTCGGCGAGGACGTGGTCGCCGCGCTGCTCAAAGAAGTGCGCGCCGAGCGCGCGGAGGAAGCGCAGCGGGAGCGTGAGATGATGCGCCTCCGAGTGGAGGCCGCGCGGGCGCAAGCCGCGCTCGCCGAGGCCGAGGCCCGCGTCGCCGAAGCGCAGGCGCGGACGGCCGCAGCCGCAGGGGCGGGACGGTCCGGGACAACTTCCCTGAGCCCGACAACCCTTTCACGGGAGGAACGCCAGTTTCGAGCGATCGTCGTCGCCGCTGCACTCTTTATGCTGGCGTGCTTATTGTGGATTATTTGGGAACAGGCGGAGGCAGACGCGCAGCGGGCATATCCTGCGAATCGCCGCTCGCACGATGTCCGGCGCAACCCCGATCGCTACCCGTAGAGTAGCGGGGTGAACTTCCCGGCTACCTCGTCCCATTGCGCCTTCGCCGCTGGGTCCGGCTCGTAGACCTCGGGGACGACCGAGGCGCGCACGATCTGGCGCACCTCGTCCAGCGAGCCAACGAGCCCCAGCGCCTTCGCCTGGATCAGGACGTTGCCGAGCGCGGTAGCCTCGACCGGACCGGCGAGGACCCGGCAGCCGGTCGCGTCCGCGGCGATCTGGTTGAGCAGGCGGTTCTGCGAGCCGCCGCCGACGATGTGCAGCGTGTGGACCGTGCGGCCCGTCAGGCGCTCCATCGTCGCCAGGATCACCCGGTACTTCAGCGCCAGCGAGTCGAGGCAGCACCGAATCGTCGCGCCGATGCCTTCCGGAGGCGTCTGGCCCGTCAGCGCGCAGACCTCGCGGATCGCCTTAGGCATGTCCTCGGGCGCGAGCAGGGCGGGGTGGTCCGGGTCTATCAGGGCGGCCATGCCCGGGGCGTCCGCCGCCAGGCGCGTCAACTGGTCGTAGGTGCGCTCGTCGCCGTGGCGCGCGTAGGCGCGGCGGCAGCACTGGACGAGCCAGAGGCCGCCGATGTTCTTCAGGAGGCGGATGGTGCCGTCCACGCCCCCCTCGTTGGTGACGTTCGCCGCCTCCGCCGCCGCGTTGATGACCGGCGCGGGCACCTCCAGCCCGAGCAGGGACCACGTCCCCGACGAGAGGTACGCCCAGCCGTCGCCCGCCTCGGCGGGCACCGCCGCGACCGCACACCCGGTGTCGTGCCCGGCGGGCGCGATGACGGGCACCCCGGTCCCCGCGCCGGTCGCCTCGGCTTCGGAAGCTTTCAGCGGGCCGTAGACCGTCCCCGCGGGCACGACGTCGGGCAGGATGCTGGTCGGGATTCCGAGCCTGTCGAGCACGCCGGTCGCCCAGCCGTCCGCGCGCGAGTCGTACATCTGGGAGGTCGTCGCGATGGTGTACTCGGCGTCCGCGCGCCCGGTCAGGAAGTAGTGCAGCAGGTCCGGGATGAACAGGAGCGTGCTCGCGGCGTCCAGCAGCCTCGGGCTGCGCTCCCGCACGGCGGCGAGCTGGAAGAGCGTGTTGATCTGCATCGTCTGGATGCCGGTCCGCTCGAACACCTCGGCCTTCGGGACCGCGTCGTAGACCTTCTCGACCATGCCGTCGTTGCGGTGGTCCCGGTAGTGGACGGGCAGCCCGACCAGGTCGCCCCGGGCGTCGAGCAGGCCGAAGTCCACGCCCCAGGCGTCGACGCCGATCCCGGCGAGGGGGCCTGCCTCGGCCCCGCGCCCGACGGCGGTGCGGCACTCGGCGACGAGGCGGGGCAGGTCCCAGTAGAGGGTGTCGCCCATGCGGACGGGGCCGTTGGGGAACCGGTGGACCTCCTCCAGGCTGATCCTGCCGTGTGCCGTGTCCAGCGCGCCGATCACCCCGCGTCCGCTCTCCGCCCCCAGGTCGAGTGCCAGAATCCGCTCCATCGCTGCGTTCGCTCCTCGTGTCGCTCCGGTCCACCGGCAGGTCATTACGGCAACAGGATAGCCGAACCGGGAAGCGGGCGTCAAGCCGAAGCGGGCCGGGCGCGGGGGCGTCCGCCCGATTGACACGCCGAAGAGCCCACGGCTATAATGCCCGTAGCGCGCCCACCCAATAAGGGAGCTCGCGCGCGACCGGATGGGCGAGTAGCGGACTATGAAATTGCACGTGAAGTTTGCATCGGGCGGCATCAACGTCGACGAGGTAGTCAGCGGCGCCAACGCCGAGGAGGTCGTCGCCGCGATGCAGCAGCGTGTCGCCAAAGAGGCGGGCTTCCTCATCGGCATGGGCATCCGCTCCATGACCCCGCTGAAGTTCGCGCAGGAGGCGACGCGGCGGTACAACCAGGCCGCGAACGACGACGTTCCGCTCCCGGAGGACTGCGACGCCTTCGTGCGCGTCGGCATAGACAAGGGGTTCGCCACGCTCGTCGAGGCGTAGCGCGCCGCCGGGGGAGAGTCGGCGGAGAAAGGATCGGCGCAGGCCGTGGAACCCATCGACGACGCAGAGCCCTTGCTTCCGAGCGTGTCGGAACTCCCCCTGTTTCCGCTCGACCTCGTCCTGTTCCCGCACATGCTCGCCCCGCTCCACATCTTCGAGGAGCGCTATAAGGAGATGGTGAACCGATGCGTCCGGGAGAGCCTCCCGTTCGGCATCGTCCTCATCACCAACGGCTCCGACGTGAACCCGGACTCCCAGACCTGCCGGATCGGCTGCACGGCGCGCATCCGCCGCGTCGAGCGGCTCCCCGACGGCTGCATCAACATCGAGGTGGTGGGGGAGCAGCGGTTCCGCATCCTGGAGACCCACGAGGTGCTGCCGTACCGCACCGGGATCACCGAGCCACTGCACGACGATCCCCTGAGTTCCGACGGCCCCAACCCACTCTCTGAGGACGTCCAGCGCCTGCTGAAGGAGTTCCTCACCCGCCAACTCGCCCTCCTCGGTCAGCACGACGTCGAGATCGAACTGCCGGAAGAGCCGGACCTGCTCTCCTTCACCGCCGCCTGCGTCCTGCCGATGGAGAACGACGCGAAGCAGGCGCTTCTGGAGGGGACCGACGTCAACGCGCGGCTGGCCGCGGAGTTGGACGTGCTGCGGAGGGAACTGACTCGCCTGCGCCGCGCCGCCGAGTCCGTCGAGGTCAGCTACCGGCCCGTCCGGACCGAGCACTACCGCGACTACGTCTGCGAGAATTAGCCGCGCGTTCGGTCAGGAGAAGAGCATGTCCACCGCGCGGGCAAAGCCGGTCTCCGGGTCGCCGGGGGGGGCGACGCGGTCGGCGGCGCGGTGGGCCGCCTCGCGGGCGTGGTCCATGGCGATCCCGAGGCCCGCCCACTCCAGCATCTCCACGTCGTTGTTGCCGTCGCCGAAGGTGATGACCTCCGCCGGGGCGACGCCGTAGCGCTCGGCGGCCAAGGCGATCCCCGCCGCCTTGTTTACCCCGATCGCCATGAACTCCAGGTATTCCGGGTCGGTGATCGTGACGTACAGGCTGTCCGCGAAACGCTCCCGGAGCGTGGGGAAGTGCGCCAGCACGTCGGCCGGGGGCATCACCCAGAGTATCTTCAGCAGCGGCTCGCTCGCCAGCCCGGAGATGTCCGGACACAGAACCAGGTTGTTCTGCGTGCGCGTTTCGTAAAGGCGGGTCCACTCGTTCTTGTGGTTGACGTAGAGCGCGCCGCGGAGGTGGTAGAACTGCTGCGTCGCCCGCCGCCGTTCGCCCTCTTCGATGATCGCGGCGGCGAGGTCGGCGGGCAGCAGACGCTCGTGGAGCACCTCGCCGGAGCGGTCGTCCATGACCAGCGCGCCGTTGCAGGAGACGATCAGACTGTCGGGGAGATCGAGCTGCTTGTGGTAGCGGCGCATGTTCTCGTGCCGCCGCCCGGAGGCGAGGACTACCTTCACCCCCGCGTTCAGCAGCCGGTGGATCGCAGCGTGATTCGCCGCGCTAATCTCCTTGTCGGGGCCGAGCAGGGTGTCGTCGAGGTCTACGGCGGCGAGGCGGTACGGCAGCATTTCCACAACTTCTCCGGGTGCGTTCGTCGCCGCCACACCGCGGCTGTCTCTGCCCCGCATTGTATCAGAAGAGGGTCTTCGGGGGCTCCTTCTTCGCCTCGATCACCTTCTTGCGGGCGGCCTCGATGTCCTGGACGAGCAGGGCGCGGGCTTCGTCGTACGCCTCGCCCTGCTGGCGCAGGATGTAAGCGGGGTGCAGGCCCGCGATGGCGTAGCGGGCGTACTTAGTCTCGTAGAACTGGCCCCGCTCCTGCATCATCTTGAAGCCCTTGCGGATGATGGTGCTGGCCGAGGGCGCGCCCAGGCACAGGATCACCAGCGGGTCGATCACGGAGAGCGTCGGCTCCAGCCAGAGGCCGATGCAGGTGTTCGCCTCCTCCGCGGTGGGCGGGCGATTCTTCAGGCGTCCGGCTTCGAGCAGGGTCGGGCGGCAGCGCACGACGTTCGTGATGAATACGTGGCGGCGCAGCATGCCGCACTCGCGCAGGCACTCGTCCAGAAGCTGGCCCGCGCGCCCCACGAACGGGCGGCCCGTCTTGTCCTCGGTTTCGCCCGGCCCCTCGCCCACGATGACGAGCGGCGAGTTCGGGTTGCCCTCGCCGAAGACCACGTTCGTCCGCCCCACGTGGAGGGGGCACGCGACGCAGTCCTGAGCGTCCTCGCAGAGCGCGTTGACCCGCCTATCCTTCTCCGTCTCCTCCGCTGCTGCTGCCATGGATACCTTTCTCCGCTGTCGGCTTCCGGCTGTCGACGATCGCGCGGACGCGGGCGTACGCCTGGTCCAGCGTCTCGGGCATCACCTTGACGTTGCCGACCACCGGCATGAAGTTCGTGTCGCCGCTCCAGCGCGGGACGATGTGCAGGTGCAGGTGCGCCGCGATGCCCGCCCCCGCCGCGCTGCCGACGTTCATCCCGATATTGTACCCGTCCGGCCCGTACGCCTCCCGCAGTACGTCGGTCAGGAAGGCGCAGAGCGCCATCATCTCGCTGCCCTCGTCCGGCGTGAGGTCGACGGGCGAGGCGAGGTGGCGGTAGGGGATGACCATGGCGTGGCCGTTGTTGTAGGGAAAGGCGTTCAGGATGGCGTAGCAGAGTGCGCCGCGGGCGACGATCAGGTTCTCTGGGTCGTGCGTCGGCCCGGCGTCGGGCTTGTCGCAGAAGATGCAGCCGTCGGGGCGCGGCGTAGGGTCGCCGCCGCTCTTGTCGCCGGTGACGTACGCGAGCCGCCAGGGAGCCCACAGTCGTTCCATGAAATCCTTTCGCCGCGCCGCAAATGCGGCCCCGGAGGGCCCTTTTGCGGGCTGTCCGGAATGCTTGACAAAGCGATTCCGCGCGTGTTATCCTTACGCAGACTTTTCGGCGCGTGTCCGGCATCCGCCTCCGTTGGGCGCGCAATTACCCGCTTCATCTGTCGTCAGAATCCATGCGTGACCGGCGCGCTATCCGGTCGTGCATCCCCGCGAGGGTGCACATCTGGCGGCACGGGACGACTTTCGGGGGGACTGCTGATGATGATGTCACGACGGCTTCAGGGAGCGGCGAGCGCGGCCCTATTTCCGGCTGCGGTTGCCACTATGACGATCTTTGCCGCGCTCCCGCCGACTCCGGCGCAGGCGCAGGCTCCCGGGGCCACGCTCCGGGTTCTGACGCCGCGACAGGGCGAGTCGCTCGGCACGCTCAAGTTCAACCTCGACGTCGCGTTCAAGAGCCAGAGCGCCTCGCCGGTCACGACCGCCGAACTCTGGGTGGACGGCGTCCGCTGGGTGCGCCGCGACCTGGACGCGCCGCGCCAGGCGAGCACCCTGTCCTTCGAGGTAGACGGGACCTCGCTCTCCGCGGGGCAGCACACCATCGTCGTCAAGGTCTTCACCGCGAACGGCGGCGTCTCCTCGACCCAGGTCCAGGTCCTCGCGGGCACCAACGAGGGCGTCGTCAAGGGCGACTTCGGCGGGCCGGAGATGTCGTTCCTGACCCCGGGCAACGGCAAGCGGGTGAGCGGCACCGTCGAGCTCCTGCTCGACGCCAAGCCCAAGAACGGCCAGAACCCGTACATCACGATCTACGTCGACAAGCAGTTCAAGACCCTGCGCAACTACCCGCCGTACTCCTACACGTGGGACACGACGCAGGTGTCGAACGGCTACCACACCGTCGAGGCGTCCGGATACCTGGACTCCGCGAACGCGACCACGACGCGCACGATGCGGGTCTACGTCGACAACCCCGGCGGCAACACCGTCCGGATGGGCGACATCCCCGACCTGACCGAGGCGCGCAACCAGACCGAGGCCAACCCGACCACCGCCGCCAGCGTCGCGTCGCGACCGCTGACGATCCCGCAGCCGAAGACCGGCGGTGCTCCCAGCCTCGCGGCCCCGTCTCTCGCGGCCCCGTCCGGCGAGGCGAAACTGGCCGGTGCGGGCTCCGTCGCCGCCGACGCCGCCCCCGCCGCGCTCGGTCTGTCTTCCTCCGCCGCGCCGAGCGTCGCTCGCGCCGCTGTCGACGTCCGCGTCGCCGCGCCGCGGAACGCGGTGGCCGCGAAGGTCGCGTCTGACGCCAAGCCCGACGCTGCCGCCGAGAAGGTGACGTCCGCCGCGAACGCGGTAACGCCGGTTCTGGCCGTCGCCAATGTCGAGGTGGGCGCCGCGCCGACACTTGCGACGCCGCGCCCGGTCGCCCCGAAGACCGCACCCGCTGCGGCCTCCGCCACTGCCACCGCCGCCACACCGGCTCCCGCTCTCGCCTCGCCGGTGAAGAAGGTCTCCCTGGTCCCTGTGGCGACTGCCAAGCCCGCGCCGAAGGCGGAGACGAAGGTGACGCTGGGGACTCCCCGCCCCGCGGCGGCGGTCCGCCCGGCAACAGCGCAGGCGAAGAAGGCGGCGGCTCCCTCGTCCTTCAACTCGCTGCCGGAGATGGCGAACCAGCGCAAGGGCGCTCTCCAGGTGGCGTTCGACGGCCAGTTGATCGCGTTCGACGTGCAGCCGCGCGTCGAGGCGGGCATTCCCATCGCGCCGTTCCGGCAGATCTTCGAGCACACGGGCGGCAAGATCACGTGGGCGGCGGACACGAAGGTCGTCCACGCGGTCAACGCGGAGCGCGAGATCGTGATCGCGGTCGGCAACGGCACCGCGCGGGTGAACGGCACGGCCGTACTGATGGACCGTGCGGCGACGCTGGAGAACGGGCGCACCATAGTCCCGCTGTCGTTCGTCGGCAAGGCGCTCGACGTCGAGGTCCGGCACGACCCGGCGACCGGCCGCCTGTCCATCACCAGCAAGAAGTAGAATCTTCAGAGAAAACCAATCGGGCCGCGCTTCCGTAGGAAGCGCGGCCCGATTTTACTTTTGTGCCCGTCAGTTCTTCGAAGAATCCGCAGCGGGCTTCGCGGCCAGGCCTGGGGTCGGTTCCGCCTTCGCTTCGGTCTTAGTCTCGCTCTTCGTCTCCGATTTCGTCTCGGCGGTGGACTCCGACGCGGAACCCTTCGCGCTGCCGCCGCCCGACTTCGCGTAGTCGTTGACGTAGAAGCCGGAGCCGACGAACTGGATGCCGACCGGGTACAGGATCTTCTTGACCGCGCCGTTGCACGACTCGCACTCCGTGATGGCCGGTTCCGTTATCTTCTGAAAACGCTCGAACTCGTGAGCACAGACCGTGCAGCGATAGCCGTAGGTGGGCATGCGGGCCATTCCCCTTCGCAGGTGAGATTTACGGCATCCATTTTAGCAGACGATTGACCGGAGTGCCAACGTCGCTCACCTGACCGCCATCCGGCGGCGCAAAGATTTCTCCTGTGGCGCGAATCATCAGGCAGGAGAATCCGGGCGGGGGAGGAACTTCCCTTTGGCGGGGAATCGCCCCGGATCAACCGGTTGAGCAGCGGCCCTGTCGGGGGATCGCGCGCGTTGCGCCCCGGGCTTGCTGGAAAGGACGTTCCGATGAGACGACGTGGTTTTGTTGGGTTCGTGCTGGCACTGCTGGTGTGCTCCGCTTCGGCGGGCGGCGCGCTGGCGCAGCGGGATCGGGATGCTGCGCATCGCCGAGGTCCAGAAAGAGCTGAAGATGACCCCCGAGCAGGTCGCCAAGCTCGACGCGAAGCAGGACGAAGTCCGCCAGAAGATGCAGACCCTGTTCCAGGGCGGCGGCAACCCCGCCGAGATGACCCCGGCCGAGCGCCAGAAGCGCACGGAACAGATGATGGAGGTCCAGACCAAGGCGGTCAACGAGATCCTCGACCCGACGCAGCAGAAGCGCTACCGCCAGCTCGACCTGCAGCAGCAGGGGGCGAGCGCCCTCATGCGCAAGGACGTCGCCGACGAGCTGAAGCTCACCGACGAGCAGAAGAAGGCGCTCGCCGACGCGCAGGTGAAGGCGGACGAGGACCGCCGCGCCGCCATGCAGGGCGTGGACTTCCAGGGCATGAGCGCGGACGACCGCGCGAAGCTGATGACGAAGATGCAGGACATCCAGAAGGCGTCCGGCGACAAGATGCTGGCGGTCCTGACGGACGCGCAGAAGACCCAGTGGAAGGAGATGCAGGGAACGCCCTTCACCTTCCCCGCGCCGACCCCGGGCGGACCGGGCGGCGGCCGTCGTCCGGGTGGCGGTGGAGGTGGCGTCGGAACGCGTTAGGTCGGCGTTACCACCCTCTCGCTCGCTCCCGCCCGCCCTCCCGCGCAGTTTTGCGCGGGAGGGCGGGCGGTCTTTCTGTCGCGGCCCCTTCGCCCCCGGAAGTCGAAGAATAGGGGGCGTCGGCGTTTCCATTCCCGGCTTTCCCGGTGTGCGCGTGCGCTCCCAGGCAGGGGATGCGGAGGCCGAGCGTTAACCTTACTGGTGCCATGAGTACGCCGACACCGCTTCCCACTACCGAACTCGTCAACCCGAACACCGACAACCTGGACCGACTGCCGACCGTCGAGATGCTGGAGCGCATCAACGACGAGGACGCGAAGGTGGCGGCGGCCGTTCGGGTCGCGCTGCCGCAGATCGCGCGGGCGGTGGATGTCATCGCGGACGCCCTGCGCGCGGGCGGGCGGCTGGTCTACGTCGGGGCCGGGACCTCGGGGCGGCTCGGCTGCCTGGACGCGGCGGAGTGCCTGCCGACCTTCGGGGTGCCGCCGGAGATGGTGTTCGGCATCATCGCCGGGGGGGAGCGCGCCCTGCTGCGCGCCGTGGAGGGGGCGGAGGACGACCGCGAGGCTGGAGAGGCCGCGATGGACGCCGCGGACGTCGGCCCGAACGACGTGGTGGTGGGCATCTCGGCGTCCGGCGGCGCGCCGTACGTCCGCGGCGCGGTGACGCGGGCGAAGGCGCGCGGCGCGCGGGCGACGGTGAGCGTGGTCAATTCTCCGAACGCGCCGCTCTCGGGGGACGTGGACATCGCCATCGAGGTCGTCACGGGACCCGAGGTCATCCAGGGCAGCACCCGCCTGAAGGCGGGCACCGGCCAGAAACTCGTCCTGAACATGCTCACCACAGGCGCGATGGTGCGCATCGGCAAGACGTACGGCAACCGGATGGTGGACGTCCAGACGACCAACAAGAAATTGGTGAGCCGCGCCCGGCGGCTCGTGCGCGAACTCGGACGGGTGGACTCCGACGAAGCGGCGGACGCGCTGCTTTCCCAGGCGGGCGGCTCGGTAAAGCGGGCTATTGTCCTCGCCCGGCGCGGCGTGGATCCGGACGAGGCGGAACGACTCCTCGCGGAGGCGAACGGATTCCTCTCCGTCGTCCTCGGGGAGTAGCC
The DNA here is from genome assembly GCA_035539875.1 of Armatimonadaceae bacterium. Taxonomy (GTDB): domain Bacteria; phylum Armatimonadota; class Armatimonadia; order Armatimonadales; family Armatimonadaceae; genus CALEKU01. The sequence continues at coordinate 2,881 of DATLHN010000733.1, read as the reverse complement.
GGTGTCCGACCTTCCGCCGCTCCTGCCGATCGACCTGGCCCGACTGTGCGTATTCCTCGCCGGAACGTGCGGATTCCTGCTGCTCGGGCTCGTCCTCGCGGTGCGGAAGGCGAACCGCCTTCGCGCGGACCTTGAGGACGAGGAGTTCCGCCGCCAGTCGCTCTCCACCACCTACGGCAGGATCACGGAACAGTGGTTTCCGCTGCTGAACGCCTACCCGTACGATCCGAAGGGCTTCCGGTTTTTGGGCAGTCCGGTGGACGGGGTGCAGTTTGAGGAGGACCGGATCGTGTTCGTCGAGTTCAAGACCAACACGAGTCGACTGTCCGAGAAGCAGCGGCGCATCAAACGGCTGGTGGAGGACGGGCACGTCTACTGGGAAGAGTTTCGGTTCACCGACAATGGGAGATGAGAACACGAGCGACGAAGGGGCGATTGTGCGGGGACGAGCCGAGGCTATTTCGGGGGCGGCTGGAAGCGAGCCGCTAATGGGAGCCGGAGTGGAGCAGTACCGCGCGTTCATCGCGAACAGTGCGGAGGGGATCTGGCGCTGCGGCGTCGAGAAGCCCATACCCACCCACCTCTCCGAGGACGACCAGCTCGACGCCATTTACCGGCTGGTCTATATGGCCGAGTGCAACGACGCGATGGCGCGGATGTACGGCTTCGAGCGCGGGGCGGAGATGATCGGCGCTCGCCTCGGCGACCTCCTGCCGCGCGACGAGCCGAAGAACGTCGAGTACCTGCGCGCCTTCATCCGCGCGGGCTACCGCCTCACCGACGTCGAGTCGGTGGAGAGGGACCGGGACGGTCGCCAGAAGCACTTCGCCAATTCGCTCGTCGGCATCGTCGAAGACGGCGCGATCCTGGGGGCCTGGGGTACGCAGCGCGACCTCACCCGGCAGAAGGCGCTGGAGCGGGAACTGGCTCGGTCCGAGGCGCACTACCGCCTGCTGCTGGACGTGGCCGTGGACGGCGTCCTCTTCATCGACACGGACGACCGGATGACGTACGTCAACCCGAGCATGGCCCGGATGCTGGAGTACGACTCGCCGGACGACCTGCGCGGGCGCTCTCTGTTCGACATCTTCTTCGAGGGCGATATCCCCGCCGCGCGGCGGCGGCGCGAAATGCGCCGCCAGGGCGTCTCCGAGCAGTACGAGGTGCGGCTCCGGCGCAGGGGCGGGAGCGAGTGCTGGGTGCTCGCCTCGGTGATCGTCATGCAGGACCCGCAGACCGGCGACTACTCGGGCACCTATGCGATGTCGGTCGACATCACGGAGCGCAAACTGACCCAGATCGAGCGCGAGCGCGCCGCCGAGGCGAACCTCCGGCTCGTGAACGAACTCCGGGAGGCGAACGAGCGGCAGCGCGAGAGGCTCCGCGCGAGCGAAGAGCCGTTCCGCCTCCTGGTGGAACAGGTGCGAGACTACGCGATCTTCATGCTCGACCCGGAAGGAAGGGTCGCGACCTGGAACGCGGGCGCGGAGCGCTTCAATGGCTACCAGGCGAGCGAGATCGTCGGGAAGCATTTCTCCTGTTTCTACACCCCGGAGGACATCGCCCGGCGGCATCCGTGGGCGGAACTCGAGGCCGCCTCACACGACGGACACTACGAGGAGGAGGGCTGGCGCGTCCGCAAGGACGGATCGACCTTCTGGGCGAGCGTGGTAATCACCGCGCTCCGCGGCGAATCCGGCGATCTCCGCGGCTTCGCCAAGGTGACACGGGACATTACCGAGAGGCGGGACCGGGACCAGGAGCGCGCCGCCGCCCGCGCCGCCGAGCAGCAGCGCCGTTTCCTCAAGGACGTGCTCCAGTCCGTCACCCAGGGCAGGCTGGTCCTCTGTGACGACGGAACGGAACTGCCGGCTCCGCTCGGCGCAGATTCGCCGGAGGGCAGCATCGCGCTCACGGCAAAGTCGCTGAAACTCGTCCGGGCGAGAGTGAGCGAGATCGCCGCGGCGTGCGGACTGACGCCGGGCCGCGCCCAGGACCTGGTCACGGCGGCGTCCGAGTGCGCGATGAACGCGGTGCAGCACGCCGGAGGGGGGACCGCCCGGGTGCGCGGGGACGCCGCGTCGGGAATCGTCCAGGTGTGGGTGGAGGACCGGGGCGCGGGCATCAATCTGAAGGACCTGCCGCGCGCGACGCTGGAGCGGGGGTTCAGCACCGGCGGCAGCGGCTTCGGTCACGGCTTCTGGCTCATGCTTCAGACCTGCGACCGTATCTACCTGCTGACGGGCCCGGACGGCACGACGATCGTGTTGGAGCAGGCGCGCGCGATGCCGCAGCCCCAGTGGCTCGCGGCGCCGTAGGTCCGGTTCGCGCGCCAGTACGTGCTCGAACTGGGAGATACCGGCGACATAGGGGGACGTTTTGGAGACCACAACCGTCGGTCCGTTGCGCTGGCGCCGCGCGGCCTGGATGCTGCGCGCGGGCGGCGTACTGATCCTGCTAGGGGCAGTCCTCCTCGGAGCGGGGGCGGTCCTGCCCTGGGTGCGCCTTTCCGTGTTCGGCGCGGACTTCGCGGTCCCAGGGGTTCTTTCGTGGGGGGCGGTGACGCTGGCACTCGGGCTGATCGCCCTCTTCGCGGCGCTGCGGCGTCTGGCGTGGCTGGCCGTCGCGGCGGGTCTGATCGCGTTCTTCATCGGGGTCCGCGCGAACGGCAGTGTCGGCAGGGCGGCGGCGCAGCGGGTCCTCGCCGTGAACCGGGCGCTCGCGGACGTCAACGCGCGGCTGATGCAGGTGGGGCTTCCCCCGGTAGAGCCGCTGGGTGCGATGGGACGGCGTCAGGACTACGTCGGCCCGGGACCGCTATGGACCGCATGGGGCGGGGCGGCGGTCGCGCTCGGCGCGGGACTTATGCTCGGGGGGGACC
>DATLHN010000732.1:0-21480 GCA_035539875.1 Armatimonadaceae bacterium | reverse complement strand
AAGCTGTAGGCCGGCGGACGCTGCGGCGGGAAGATGTACTTCGACACGAACGGGTCCCTATCGGGATCGGGTGCGGGCCGCCCCTCGACGATCGGCGGGGGTTTCGGCCCCGACGGCCCGGCCGGAGCCGCGCCCGGAGCGCCGGGCATCGCCCCCGGCATGCCGGGATCGGGCGCTCCCGCCGCCGCGCCGCCCGCGCCGCCGCCGCTCCCGCCAAGGATCGCCGGAACGCCATCGAACGAGCTCCTCGGCTTGGGCTTCGTCGCGCCGCCCGCCGGGGGCGCGCCGCCGGGAGCGCCCGCCGGCTGTCCGGGCGCGCCCGGCCCGCCCGGGACTCCGGGGGGAGGCCCGCCCGCCTGGGCATAGATCGGCGAAGTCCTCTGCTGTCCGCCCCCTGCAACGGTGTCCGTCGCGGGACGCAGGAACAACAGCGCTCCGCTCGCGGCGGCGGCGAGCGAGATCACGGTGGCGGTCATCAGCATCCGCCGCTGGTCGCGCCGCTCCCTCCCGCCGTATATGTCGTCGCGTTCGGTCATATCAGCCATTTCCGTTTCGTGCGTCATTCGTCTGCAAGCCTGCGGGCGCGCTCATCGGTCGCCCGCGCTGCTCGCCCACCGCTGGTTGGTCGCCGTTTCCGGCCGCCGCCTTCAAATCAGGAATACGGTATTCCCGCCCCTGGCGTCACGGGCTGACCCCGCGGACGCCTTCCGCCGCCGCCCTACGGCACCGGCGGCGGCGCGCCGGGGTCGATTCCACCCGGTCCGAATTCGCCGCCCGGAACCCCTCCGGGGAAGTCAGCGCCAGGCACTCCGGGAGGAGGCCCGCCCGGGAAGCCCATGTCGCCTCCGGGGAAGCCGCCCGTGCTCGGGGTCGCCTGCGGGATCGCGGGGCCGACCTTGTCGGCCTGGGTGAACTCGTACACCGTCACCGCGTACGAGCCGTTCAGGCGGGGCGAGTTGCCGGTGAGCGCGAGACCGGTCACCAGGGCGAGGCGATCGAACCGGTTCCAGCGCTCCGCGTGGTTCAGGATCTCGTTGAAGCGTCCGGACACCACCACCTGCCCCAGCGGGTAGGTGAACACCTTGCGGGCGACCGCGTTCGGGTCGGACGGCGGGGCGGGCACCTGGAAGTTCTGCGAGACGACGCGCACCGTCGGGTCCGCGTTCAGGAAGCGTACCGCCTTGGGGCCGAGCACGTTGATCTGCTCGTTCCAGAGCTGGCGCTGCGCCGTGAACAGATTCGACAGGTTGATGGTCGGCATGAGCGCCCGCTCGTAGCGCCGCCAGTCGCTCTTAGCCTGCGCGACCTCGAGGTTCGCCTTCTTGCGGTCGTTCTCCGCCGACTGCTTCTCGTTCGCGGTCGGCTCGTTCTGCTCGTACTTCTGGTCGGCCGCCGTCATGCGCTCGTTGAGCGGCTTGATCAGGCCGATGTAGATGCCCGCGATGGCGATGATCGAGAGTACGATCCCGATGATCCACACCTGAAGGCGGTTGATCTTGGCCAATGCTCCCATTACGTGTTCCCGGTTATCCTTGCAAACGGCAGATCATCGTTACTCGTCTTCGCCAGCCGCGTCCGCGGGCGGGGCGTCACCCGCGGGCGCACCGGCGTCCGGCGGCGGACCCGCCATCCCGGGGTCCATGCCACCCGCCATGCCGGGATCCATGCCCATGGGCATGCCCGGGACCGCGCCCGGCGCTCCGGCGGTGGACTCGTTCAGCGAGGCCGGGAGCTGCGGCGGTCGTACGGCCTGGATCAAGGTCGCGGTGACGGTAAAGGGGAAGCCCGTCCGGGGACGCTGCGGCTGACCGAAGTTCTGGAACGTCGGGTCGCCGCCCGCTCCGGGCACGCCGCCGCCAGCCTGCCCCGCCTGCCCGGGCTGCTGCCAGCCGGGAGGGCCGGAGACGCTGACCGCGCTCACGTCCGGGTTGCCGAAGAAGGTGATCAGATACCGCCCGAGGTCGGAGGCGTCGTCGGCGTAGGCGCTGATGGTGAGGGTGTTGCCCTGCACGTTCATCGCGCTGTACTCGACATCCTTGATCGTGTACTGCGCCGCCCGCCGGTAGATCTTCTGGACCCACCCGTTGTAGAAGCGGACGCCTTCGACGAACTCCACCTTATCGAGAATCGGCTTGACCTGGTCGCGGATCCGCTGGGTCTCGGCCTTGTAGGCGGTGACCTGTTGCGCGCGCTGTTCCATGTCGTTCGCTTCCTGCTCCCGCTGCTCCACCTTGGGCTTCAGCAGCGCGAACCAGACGAGCGGCAAGATCAGCGCGGCGGCGAACAGCAGACTGGCCAGAACGATGGCGCTCTGGGTCTTTCGTCGCTCCGCGAAATAGGCCGGCAGCAGGTTGATGCGCAGTTGCGGCATTGATTGTTTCCTACCGATGAGTCCTTCTGTACCCGGTATGACCGTATTCCGGCCGTATCACTTCATTATTACGGGGGCCGGCGGGGACGCTCGGCGCGTTACTTGTCCGGTCCGAGTACGGCGTCGCGCGCGGCCAGTCCGAGCGCCACGGCGAAAGCGGGGGCCGTCTGCGCCAGGTAGTCCGGAGCCATCTGCCGCGCCTGGACGGCGACGTTGTTGAAAGGATTCGACACGACCGTGGGGATGCCCATGTCGTGCTGCACGAACTGGTCGAGGCCGGGCAGTCGCGCGGAACCGCCGCACAGGATAATCTGGTCCAGCGTCTCGGCCGGGTAGCGCGAGCGGAAGTAGTCCACGGAGCGGCGAAGCTCCATCGTGAATTCGCTCAGCACCGGCAGGAGGGCGTCGAAGATCTCCTTGCGGCGCGCGGCGCGCGGGTCCTGCGGCGCGAGCGGAGCCGCACTGGCGGACGGCGTCACGTCGGCGGGCGTCGCGAACGGGTTCTCCGCGGGCGGCGTGGCGAACGGATTGTCCGCGGGAGGCGGCGGGGTCGCGAACGGGTTCTCCGCGGCGGGCGGCGTGGCGAAGGGGTTGTCCGGCGTCGGCGGAGCGTCGAACGGCCCGGGCGTAGCGCCGAAGGGCGGCGGGACGGCGTCCACGGGCGTGCCGAACGGATCGCCCGTGCCGAAGTCACCCGTCCCGAACGCGTCCGCGGACGCGCCGACGTACTCCATCAGCACCGCCGCGTTCGCCCGCTTCTCGTCCTCCGCCTGGTCCATCGTCAGACCGAGCTGATCGGCGATGGCGCGGGTAAAGTTATCGCCCGCGATCGGGATGGTTCGCGGGAAGCGCAGGACGCCCTGCTTGAAGACGCTCACGTCGGCCCCGGAAGCGCCGATATTGACCACGACGGCGTTCCGACCGGCGAGACCGGTCCGGTCGAGATCGATGACCGCGCGCCCGGCGGCCAGCGGCTCGACGTCGATGATGTAGGGCTTGAGGCCCGCGGCCTGGATGACCTGGAGGTGCCCGGCGATCATTTCGCGCTGCGCGACGGCGAGCAGCACCTCCATGTTGGGGTTGTTGGGGTCGGCGGCGGCCTGAGGATCGTCGATCGCCTGGTAGGACATCTCGACGTCGTTAGCGGCGAAGGGGATGTGTCGCTCCACCTCCCACTTCATCGTCTCGGACAACTCTTTGGGCGTCATCTTCGGCACTTCGATGACGCGCACCACGACGGCGTTCGCGCCCGCGGCGGCCGAGACGACCCTCCCGCCCTTGATCCCGGCTTTGGCCAGGACGGCCTTGACGGCGGCTCCCAGGGCCTTCGGGTCGGCGATAAGCCCGCCCTGGACCAGACCCGGCGGGGTGTTGTCGATGCCCACCGCCGTGACGGTCAGGCTGCTGCCCGCGCCGCGCACCTCCACCACCTTGATGGTCTGGGTGCCGATGTCCAGTCCCACAAACGTACCACCGCTTGGTCTGCCCACTACGCTGTCCTTCCTCCGCCGACTTCGCTCTGTCTCGTCCCTGCCTGTTTACCGTCTTAACCGTCTGAGCTGCGCACTGTCCTGGTCTCTCGACTCTTCACTGTCCGTACCACAGACAAAGTCGGCGCAATTGTAACACTGAAGCGGAATAAGTGTCAAGTCGCGGGCGCGGGGCGGCTCCCGGCCCGTTTTCCAAGAGTAACAATACCGCCCCGGCAGAAGTTATTCCTCCTGCCGGGGCGGTCTTTTTACGCGGCTCTAGGGCGTCGGGAAGCCGCTGAACGACGGGGACTGGAACGACGGCGCCAGCGTCTGCCAGTAGACGTCGTAGCCGCTCAGGCTGATCGTCTCCCCCGCCGGGTTGCGGAACGTCCCGGTCCGTCCGCGCGAGCTACTCCAGAAGAGCCACACGCGTCCCGGCTGGAGTGCCGGGTCGTTCGGCACGTTCGGGTACAGGTCCTGCTGACCCGGGAACCCGAACCCGGGCGCGGCGGCGGCCCGCGCCACCGCGTTGCCCGCCAGTCCGACCGACGGACCGGTGTTGTAGACGTCCAGGATCGGGTACGCCTCGCCCTCGTTCACGCGGCGGCCCATGGGCACCGCGCGCCCGCTGACCCCGTCCGTGGACGCCGTGATCTCGTCGATCAGCTGCAGGCGGACCTGCCCCTGGAACGGCGTGTTGTTCTGGTTCCCCGGAACGCTCTGGACATGCTCGCCCGCGATCGTGGCCACCTGGCCCTCCCAGCGCCCCTGGACGTAGACCTTGGCGTTCGCCACGTCCACTTCGTAGGGCACCGGGTTGCCGCCGACTGAGACCGTGATCAACGGAGCCGAGTTGCGGTTTGCGTCGATCTGGCTCAGCGCGATCGACCGGTTGCTCGGCACGACGCCGAGCGCCTTCAGGTCCACGCCGACGCGGCGCGTCGTGAAGTAGAGGGTCTGCGGCTGGCCCGCCGAGGCGGCGCGCTGCCAGAACACCCACTGCCGGTCGATACCCTGCGCCAGCGAGTTGTCGAAGTCCGCCGGGCGGCTGAGGATCTTCTCGACCGCGCCGCCCTCGTTGACCGTGGAGAGCACCGGCCGGCGGTCCATGGTCGCGATCGGGGCGGTGTCCGCGCCGGGCCCGTAGGCGACCCGGTACGCCAGCGGCGTGTAGGACGCGAAGACCCTCGTGTTGCCGCCGGGCGTCGGCGCGCCCGGACCGCGGAAGCGGAGCTCACCCGCCGAGGTGTCGGCGTACACCACGACCTCGCGGCCGCCCAGCGTGAAGCGCTGGAACAGGAGTTGGGTCGCGTTGTCGAACTGCCACGCGGTCTGATTCGTGACCGGCGTCGTGCGGTTGTTGATGTAGATGTTCGGCAGGAGCGTCCGATCGTCGATCGTCGTCGCCGGGTCGTCCGTCAGCCGCCGGAACCACCCGATGTGGCGCGAGCGGTAGGCCGACTCTCGGCCCGGCGCGACCAGTTCCTCCGCGTCCTGCCGCGCCAGATCGATCGGGATCAGGCGCGCGCCCGGCCCGCTCCCCGCGACCCGGTAGCGCGACACGTAGATGTCGGCGTTCTGGGACGCGCGGGAGATGCCCGTGTAGTAGACGTCCACGACGTAGTCGGTGCGCCCCGGGATCGCCGGTTCGTCCACCGACGGCGGCATCAGTCGGGTCACGGCGGACGGCTCCTGCGTGACGGAGAGCGCCTCCGGCACGGTCAGCAACCGCTCGCGCTGCGCCCGGGTCGCGATCGCCCCGGTCGCCGTGGCGTCCTGCGCCGCGTAGTAGAGCGACGTGCGCCCCGCCGGTCCTCCGAAGTAGAAGACGAAGGCGGTGCCGCCCTGCGGCACGAAGGCCGCGCGCGGGCCGTAGCGGCGCACCGTCGGGTCGGTCGACGGGTCTTGCAGCAGCGAGACCGGCGCGCCCGGCTGACCCGTTGCCGGGTCGAGAGGCGCGTAGACCACCTGGTTGACCGGCTCGCCGCCCGGCACCGGCAGCGTGCGCACCCAGTAGAGGGTCGCCGCCGCGTTCGCGCCCGCCGCGCCCGGGTCCTGGAGGATCGGGTCGTAGAGCACGAACGGCGACCGGTTGCCCTGGTTGCCCGCCGCGCCCGCGATCTCCGCCGGTGCGGTGAACCACCGCGCGCCGGAGGCGAGGAGCGACGTCGCGCTGACCGGAGTGCCGGGGCTCGCCGCCACCCACGTCCCCTGCGTCGGGTCCCAGTCGAGACTGGACTTGAACAGGCTCACCGGCGTGTTCGGCGCGGGCTGGCCGCCCCGTATCCCCGTGTTCGCCTGCGTGCTGCTGAAGTAGACGTGCAGGTCGCCCGTCGCCACCGAGCGGAAGGCGGCGGGAGTGAGCGACGACGCCGGCCGGCCGCTCGCCGCGTTGAAGAGCGGGAACGGGTCGATACCGGTCAGGGTGCCGGTGATGATGCTCGGCGTCAGCGCGCCGCCCGCGTCGAGACCCTGGTCGGCCACCTGGCCGGTCAGGCCCGCCTCGCCTACCGTCACCTCCATCTCGATGTTCGGCGTCGCCGGCAGGTACTCGTTGGCGGGCGGATTGCCGGTGCTGGTGAAGACCTGGCGCGGCCTCAGGATCGCCTCGCCGCTCTGCGGCAGGATCGAGTTCGAGCCGGGGTGGAGCAGCGCCTGGCCGGAGTACTGCGGGCCCGCCGGGGTCAGGGCGATGGACCCGCCCCCGGTGTTGACCGGCCGCGTGAAGTACGGCTGGTTGGTGTCGTGGTCCTCGAAGATCTGGAACGGCGAGTTGAACAGCGTGAGGTTCCCGCTGCCGATCCGGCTCTTGTATTTACCCGAAGGCGTGCCCAGAGGTACCGCGACGCCCAGGCGGGTCGCCTGCGGTACGAACGGGACGCCCGCCCCGGCCCCGAAGCCGGGGAGCTGCGCCGAGGGCGCGTCGGGGATCGACAGGACGGTGCCCGAGCTTCCCGAGCCGGGGCGCGGCTTGTGCAGCGTGTGCCGCCCACCGAAGCCCTGGTAGAACCGCTGGTAGCGGGTCGGGCCGCCCTGAGCGATCGGCACGTTAAGCTGCGGGGTCGCCGCCGACAGCGTGTCCCACGCGCCGTCGAAGATGCGGTCGAGAGACGTGACGACCTGGGGCATCAGGCCGGACGGGTTGTAGCCGACCGGGTCCGCCCCCGCCGCCAGGATGCCGTAGCGCGGGTCCACGGAGTCCGAGACCATGCCGTAGTAGAAGTAGTTCGCCCCGTCCGGCTGGTTCGAGATCCGCTGCGAGGCGCGGACGTTCCAGAGGTTGACGTTGCTCTCGCTGGTGACGGAGAACGTCTTGAAGAAGTCCTGGTACCCGTTCGCCCCGCCCGCCAGGTTGGGCATCGGCGGCGGCAGGAAGCCGAAGGTCGCGGAGCCGGGCAGCGGCGCGAGGACGTTGCCGTAGCCCAGCAGTCCGTTCTCGATGCCGAAGCCGTGCTCCAGGCCCGCGCCACCCTTACCCGTGAGGGCGATGACGCCGTCCTTCTGCTTGAGCTGGATGTCGACCGGGACGCCCATCCAGGTCTCGAACTCGCGGTAGGCCTCGGCGTTGTCCCAGATGCCGTTGCCGTTCGAGTCGATGTAGACCTTCATCCGGGTGGTGTAGCCGTAGGGCGATACCACCGCGTCCCCGCCGAACGCGCCGGGGCCGGTCTGGGGCCGGAGCAGGCGCGGCGTGGTGCCGGTGTCGCGCGGGAGCTGGATCGGCCCGGTCGAGAAGTTGCTCGACGGGTCGTCCAGGGTGCTCGGCGCGACGTAGGTGGACGTCAGGCTGTGCATCGCGACCAGGTTCGCGGGCTGGAACTTGGGCACGGTGATCGCGACCGCGACGCCGTACTCGCGCATCGCCGCCGTCGTCGCGTCCGCGAACGGGTCGCGGATGAAGCCGTCGGTGACGGTGCTGTTGACGCCGCCGCTGACGGAAGCCTGGATGCTGCCCGGGCCGCGGACGAGGTCGCCGCCCGCACCGGTGACGCGCACGGCGTCCTGCGACTCGCCGCCCGTGAGCGGGCGCGCCGCGATGTCCGGGTAGTCCTGGCTGGGGTTGCCGGTGGCGGAGATGACGCCGGTCACGGTGGCCGTGCGCCGGTTCCCCTTCCACGGCAGCGCGTCGAGGACGCCCTGCTCCCACGGGAGGTAGTTGATGATGCCGTCGGGCCGCATGGCGTAGTTGCCGCCACCCGCGGTCGGGGTGAAGCGCGGGTTCGCGCCGCCCGGCGCGAGCCCGTTGTCCGTCGGGTCGAGGTTCGGGCGCTGGCCCGGCCACGTCCGCCAGATGAGGTCGCCGTCGATCTGGACGCGAACGCGCGGGAGCACGTTCATCAGCGAGCGGTTGACGACGCGCAGGTTGCGCCGGTTGTTCGCCAGGTCGCTCGACTTGGTCGTGCCGTGGTCGATGTAGGCGGCGCTGACCGCTACCGGCACGTAGTAGGACGGATCGTCCTGACCACTCGCCAGCTTGGCGCGCTGTCCGACCTGGAAGTTGCGCCCGGTCGGGTTGCCACTGCCGTCGCGGGTGAAGTTGTCGTAGATGTAGCGCGTGACGGTGTTGCCGTTCGAAAGCGCCTGACTGTACTCCGCGCCCGGCCGGTCCGGGTCCTGCGTTCCGCCCGCAGCGATGCCGGTATTGACGACCCGGGACTTGACGCCCGTGCTCGCCTCCTCCGCCGCGAACGGGCCGATGGCGTTTACCGACACGCCGCCGTTCGGGTTCGGGTTGGCCGGGCCGCCGTCGTTGGTGTTCGACAGGAAGGCCTGCACCGCCAGCGGGTTCGCGATGGTGAAGTAGACCGGCAGGTTGCTCAGGATCTGCGCGTTGGTCGCGCCGCCCGGCACGGACGGAACGACCCGGACGCGGCGGCCGGTCGCGGTGACGAAGGTCGTCCTCACCGGAGACACGTCGGTGCTGACCTCGAGAATGCCGCCGGGCGTGTTGTTCCCGCCCGGTCCGATCTCGTAGGGCATGATGACGAGCGTCAGCGGCGTGTTGTCCAGGTTCAGCGGGTCTTTAGCGCCGTCCGTGTAGACGCCCGCGTTCGGCCCGAACGGGTTGTCCGACGGGTCGCCGTTGTCGAGCGGGGCTACCGGCGGCTCGAAGTAGCGCTGCGACTCGTTGGCGTACAGGACGACCCGGTTCTGGGCGTCGCGCGGGTACCGCAGCGTCCGCCGGATGACCTGGTTGTTGTTCTGCCGGTTGCGGACCTGGATCGTGATGACGTCCTGGAACTCCGGGGCGCTCCCCGCGGGGACCGGCGGACGCCAGGGCAGGTCGTAGGCGACGATGTAGACCGTCTCACCCCACTCGAAGAAGGGCCGGCCGTTGTTGCTCCGGGTCAGCGACATCGCCGGGTCAGGCCGGATCGGGTTCCCCGCGTTGATGGCGGCCTGGAGGGTCGCCACGTAGGACGCCGGGAAGATGTCGAACTTGGGCTGGCCGTTGCGCCGGACGTCCCAGCCCGGCAGCTGGACGGTTCCGCCGACCAGACCGCTGCCGCGCCCGATCAGGTTCGGCGTGTAGCCGTAGAAGATGCCGTTGCTGCCGCCGGTGAACACCCAGATGGCGTCGGTCGCCGCCGGGTTGATGTCGAAGATGGCGTCGGCAGCGTTGGTCGGCACCGGGTCGGCAAGGTTCAGTCCGCGATTCCCGGCGGGCAGGACGAGTTCCTGACCGGGGGTCAGCGCCGCGCCGATCTGGCTGTAGGCGGGCAGGCGCACCAGACCGTCGTCATTGTTGTTCTCGCCGCCCAGGCCCGGTTCGGCGGCGTACCGCTTGTCGAAGAACAGGCCGGAGATGTCGAGCGGGAAGCCGGTGCGCCCGGTGTGGGCGTCGGCCTTCGCCTCGGGAACGGTCGCGGCCGCCGGAGCGCCCGGCGAGAGCGGGCGCGGCTTGAAGTGGGGCCGCTCGTCCAGCGTGCCGTCGCCGCCGACCGGGTCCTCGTCCACCGGCTCTTCCGGCGGGTAGGACTGGTAGTTGGTGGCGGACGGGTCCTCGGCGAGGATCTTCTGGACCGAGTTGCGGTACGTCGGGTCCATCGCCGCGAAGTAGGCGTTGGTCACGACCACCGGACCGACGCCGGGGCCGCCGGGGCCGATGATGGTCTGGATCTGCGTCATCGGCAGGTTGAAGCGCAGCTCGTCCGTGGTCAGCGCCCATCCGAGGGCGGCCGTGGTACCGTCGGACGACGCGGACGTGTCCGGGGACTCGCCCTCGATGTTCGTGCTGAGCTGGTGCAGGAAGCCCGCGTCCGTCGTCACGAACAGCGTCGGATACTGGTAAGCCCGGTTCGTGTCCGGCTCGACGGCGGGCTCGGTCTGCGCGAACGCCCCGTTGGAGAAGGCGTTGAACGCGCCGATGGTGGTCGCCACCGGGTCGTCGATGTCCTGGTTCACCAGCCGGCCGAACTGCTCGAACGACGGCTGGTTGACGAACGTCGGCGGCGCGGGCGGCAGGAACGGCTGGACGACCGGCTCGATTAGGGTCAGCAGCGTGGCGGTCAGGATCGGAAGGTCGTTCGCCGGGCGCGGCGGGACCGTCGGCACCGTGTCGGCGGTGACGCCGGAGTTGCGGTTCTGGAGCGGACCGCCGGTGATGAGCATTCCGCCGTCCACGGACGAGCCGTCGCCGGGCAGGGTGACGGTGCGCGCGAAGATGCGCCGGTCGGTGAGGCCCGCCGCCGCGATGGCCGGGTTCATCGGGTTGAGCCGCTCGGAGTCCGAGATCGGTCCCGGGACGTAGTTCGCCGGGAGCGGGGTCGGCAGGACCGCGAACTGGCGGGTCCCCGCCTCGGAGTCGCGCCAGCGCAGGAAGTAGCCGGTCACCGGGTCGAGGTCCACCGCGAAGAGGCGGCCCGCGCTGCCGCCCGCGAAGACCGTGGGCAGGAGGCGGCGCGTCGGCGATAGCGAGCCGTCGCTCGGGTCGTCGTCCGGAGAGTTCCGCTGCTGGACGTCCACCTCGTTACCGGTGGCCGGGTCCAGCCGCTTGTACTCCATGCGGTAGGTCCAGGTCGGCGCGGCCTTGCCGAAGGTGTAGTTCGTCGGGGAGTACTGGTCGAGCGGGTGCGACACGACCACGAGTGGCGTGCCCGAAGTCGTGACCGTCGGGTTCGTCGTGAAGTCGCGCCGGTCGCCCGCCTGGTCGAGCAGGTACAGGCGTCCGGACTCCTCGGGATCGCTCCCGTTGGGATCGTTCGCCGCCACCACCACGTAGCGCCGCATCTCGGGCGGGGCCGCGCCGGCCGGACCGTCCGGGTCGAAGACGAAGTCCATCAGCGACGGCGCGCCGGAGATGGGCGCGAGCGTTCGCGGCTCGGCGAGCTGGTTGTTGGTGAAGACGCGGCTGTTGTCCGGGGCCCCGCGCGGCGGAATGACGGAGTTGTCCGTGCTGTCCGCGTCGATGTCCCGGTAGCGCTGCGGGAAGGTCCAGCGGGGCCGGATCACCCCCTCGCGCCCGTCGGCCTGCGCCAGGATGGTCGCCGGGTTCCCGTTGTGGAAGCGGAAGTTGTCGTTGAGCTGTTCGGAGGTGAACGGGTCGATGTTGCCGTCGCTCGCGCTGGACGTGTCACCGGTCTGACCGTTCCAGAGGACCGTCTGGACGTGCCCCTCGGCCAGGCCCAGGCTCTTGGTGACCGGGCCGGTCCAGTCCACGCAGTAGACGCGCCCCTCGAGGGTCGTCACGTAGACGCCCTTGCTCAGGATGTAGCGCGGGGTCGGGTCGCCGGGCAGCGAGGTCGGGTCGTTCTGCGGCGCGCCGGGATTGTCGGCGTAGTGGCGGTAGTTCGACACGGCGGGCGTCGAGACGATGCCGCCGTCGGTCTCGAACCACCACTTCAGGTCGAGACGGTAGAGGTCGTAGGCGACGGGCGCGCCGGTCGTCGAGGGCTGCACGCCCTTGCGGAAGGGGAACTCGCCCATCTGCCAGGTGCCGGGCACGGGCTGGAAGGCGCGGGCGTCCGGGCGGGCGTCCATCGCGTAGAGGACGCCGTTCTGGTTGCCCACGAACAGTCGCGGCTCGGTCAGGTCGAGGCCGACCGGCTGGTTGACCGTGTTGTCCGGGTTGACGTCGGCCTGCTCCTTATAGTAGGAGATGGTCGGCGACGAACCGGCGAACGCCTCGGTGGCGGGAATCTGCCCCTTCAGGAAGCGGTTGTACTGCTCCTGAGTCTCGTTGCGCAGCCGCTGGCGCACCTTCGCGCTGAAGGTCCAGAAGACGTTCGTGGTACCGGCGCGGACATGGCCGAACTGCGCGGGCAGGGCCGGGTTCTGGTAGTAGTCGTTGTCGTTGTTGCCGTACGGGTCGATGGCGTAGACAACGCCGTTGTTCGCGGCGATGAAGACCACGCCCGCCTCGACCGGCAGCGGCTCGTCGGCGGCGGTCGCTCCGGGCGCGAAGTAGCGGCCGGGCGCGGCGGCGGCGATGCCGCGGATCGAGGTCAGGTTGACGTTGCTGGAGTTCGCGCCGGTGACCGCGCCGGGAAGGTCGTTGAAGTAGTTCCAGGTGGGGCTGTGGACGGGAACCTGCATCACCCCGCGCACCTGCATCCGCGCGACCAGGGTCGGCGCGGCGGAGATGCCGCCGTCCGGATTGGTCCCCTGCCCGGCAATGAACACCTCGTCGTCCTCGATGACCCGGTTGCCGTTCTTGTCGAACGCGCCGATACCGGGGATGGTCGGGACGCTGACCTGTACCGCCTGGCCGTTGACGACCTGGGTCTCCAGCGCGGCGGTCGGGTTGCGCAGGCCCGCGCCCGCTACCAGGTTCCCGTACTGGTCCCGGAAGTTGGCCGGAAGGTGGGTGCGGTCCGGGAAGCGCCAGATCGGCGTGCCCGTCAGCCAGTCGAGGCCGTAGATCGCGCCGACCTCGCGCGAGGTGATCCCGTCCGGATCGGCGGGATCGTTGACATAGTCGGTCCGCGCCACGATCGCCTGCATGTGCGAGAAATACGGCACGGGGTGGCGCGCGAAGTTCGCATTGTTGATCGTGGTGCGCGACGGCACGGGCCCGGTGCCGGGGTCGTTCTCGACCAGCGCGCTGGGGCCGCGGAACAGCGTGGACGGGTTCCACGGCTCGAACGGCTGGTAGAAGTTGCTGGTCGTGTCGGTGTAGATCGGGTCCGCCGTGTCGCGCGGGTTGTTAATGAACGCGAAAGAGTCGTTGATGTAGGCGACGTTGCCGCCGACCGCGAGGAAGTCCTCGGTGATGGCGGTATTGTCACGCCGCTGCAGCGAGGTTTCTCCCGGCGGCTGGTAGAGCGGGCCGGTGCCGAAAACGAACGCGGCGTTGTCGGCCGCGCGGACCTTACGGCCGCCGTGCGCGGGCGTGACCACCGGGGTGGCCTTCACCGTCTCGGACGTGTTGCTGAACTCGACGTCGTCCGCGATCACGTAGCGGAAACCGGTGACCGTGCCGACGGTGACCGCCGGATCGTTCTCGGTCGTATTGTCCAGTTCGAGCCGGGCGCGAGCGGCGGGCGTGTCCGGCAGGCCGGGCACGACGCCGTAGGACGCCTCGGAGTACATAGGGAAGAGGAACGGACGCCCGTTGTTGTCGACGAGCGTCCGGTAGCCTTCGCCCTCCTGGGAGAGGAAGACGATGCGGCGGCGGGTCTGCGCGACGCCGTTCACGACCACGTGGTAGTGGACCACGTAGCGCGCGTCCGTGATGCGGAACTCCGGCGGGGTCGCGGTGGAGTCGGCGGGCGTGGGTATGTTGACGCGGATCTGGTAGCGCTGCAGGGTGTTCGCCGCGCCGGGGACCGTCGGATACCAGGTCGCGACGCTCGCCGCGCGCTGTGCCGCCGGGATGTCATCCAGCGCCGCCGCCGGGCGCTCGACCGCCTCCGCCCGCTGGTAGCTCGTGCCGAAGAAGTTCACGGAGGGACCGGTCGCGACGCCGGAGGGCAGCCCGGTCGGGGGCCCGCCCGCCTGCCAGACCGTTCCGGGCACGAAAACGCCGGGTGCGGTGAGCGGGGTGACCGGGGGGACGCCCGCATTCTCGTTGTCCACCCCGAACGTCAGACGCAGCGGGTCGCTCTCCGCCAGGCGCGGGAATTGGAACCCGTCCATCTCCAGGCGGCTGCCGACGCGCGCGAATGGCACCTGCTGCCCCTCCTGGAGGGCGCGGGCGGGGTCCGACGAGACGTAGCTGCGGTTCCCGTCGGTGATGCCCCAGTACTTGTCGTCGTGCGCCCGGCCCCGGTTCAGGTTGTCACCGTGAACCTTTGGGAACGGGTTCTTCTGAGACGGCTTTTCCGTGGGGGGAGCCGGGTTCGGCGCGGGCATGGGCGTCTGCGCCCACGCGGCGGGCGGGAGGCCCGCGCCCAGCGCTGCGGCGACCACGGCGGCAAGCGCGGCGGCGGTGGTCGCGGAGAGGCCCGCCCGGCGGGCGGTTCGACGAATCGGCTGTTGATCCATAGTCGGTTTCATGCGAGAACGGCGCGGGCGTTTCAGACCCGGCGGGATGCGCACGATCGCGTCATCCCGTCCCTGCGGCTGTTACGGTTGCGGACACGAAAAAGGCCGTGCGGCGCCGCGTGGCGCGTACGCCGCAGGACAGGGGAACCACGGCGGCGACGGCGGAAGCGGCGGCGTTCGGCTCGGAACGCTCAGGATGGTATGAATGCTCAAAACCCGCGGCGATCCGGCCGCGGTTCCGAACGCCCCGCCCTCCCGGGCGGGGCGGGCGCGGGGCAGAACGCTGCCCCGCGCTGCCGACAGTCCACGTTACAGACGGTCCGACGAGAGAGGTTGTTCCGTCAGGTCGGTGTTATTGCGATTTCCCATGCGCTGCTCGTTGGTCTGGATGCCGACCGACCCGATGCCGCCGGGCGTGGCGGCGCTCGGGCGCAGTACCACCCGGTCGAGCCGCGGGACACTGAAGTCCCCGAAGCGCAGCCAGGTGACAGTCACCCCCGCCACGAGCGGCTGCGGCTCCACCTCGAACGCCTCGCCGGTGAACTTGCCGTTGCGGAACCACCGGTTCGCGCCCGTATGGGAGTTCGTGATCAGGTAGTTGCCGTTCGACATCAGCTTCACCGACGTCGGCACGAACCGCGGCAGCGTGTCCGCACCGATGCCCACCAGCGGCAGCGGGTCGCCCGCCGCGTCCGTGAAGGACATCCGCTGGAGGTTCATCGCGTTGTAGTCTTCCTGTTCCATCTTGAACTGCGCGACGAACACGGTGCGGCCCGGCGTCGGCGTCTCCACCGTACAGGCGTAGACGCCCTCGGCGTCGCAGATCAGATAGACCGGCGTCGAGACGCCGCCGATGTTTCGGAAGACCCGCTCGAAGTACGTCGGGCGCGTGACCCGCTTGACGCGGGTATTCCCGCCCTGCCGGATCACGATCTCACCGATCGAGAGTTTGATCAGTCCGTTACCGGTCGGCTCCGGGCCGCCCGCGGGCCAGAAGACGCGCGGGTTCGGCGCGCCCGCCGGGTTCCCGTTGCCCAGCGTCATGTAGAAGGGCGTGTCGTACGGGTTGTAGTCCAGCTCCACCAGCGAGCCGCCGGTGAAGTCCGTGCCCACGGTCGAGTTCGGCCCCGCCGTGGTGGTGTTCGAGACCACCGCCACCAGCGTCGGGCGTCCGAACGCGCCGTCCGCACCCGCCCGGTCGTCCGTGCTCGGGAAGACGCGCACGCTCTGGTAGCGCAGCTGCCGCCCCTGCTTCGAGCCGGTGCGCGTGGTCCACACGACGATGCCCTGCCCCGGCACCGTGCCGCCGTTGCGGGTGTCGGTGATCGGCAGGAACTGGCCGGTCTGGGTGTCGCGGTAGTCCACCACTTCGAGGATGCGGTAGTTGCCCGCGTCCGCGATCACGTAGTGGTCCTCGATAACGCTCGGCACCGGGTCGGTGGCGGCCGCGAATTTGCGCACCTGGTAGAACTGGACGTCCGTCGGGCCGTTCAGCGTCGTCGGGTCGCCCGCCGCCAGCACGCCGTGCGGGTCCTGCGCCCGCTCCAGGCCCCACTGGATCTTGCCCGCCCGGTCGATGCGCACCACCCGGTTGTTGCCGGTATCCGCCACCAGGTAGTCCGAGGTGGACAGTTTTCGCGCCATCTGGGGCTTCGAGAACGGCTTGCGCTCCTGGAGGAAGCGGCCCGTGTCGTTCGGGTTGTCCACCGAGCCGTCCGCACGGTAGACCGGCCCCGCGCCGCCGACCGTCTCCTCGCGGACAGTGGAATCCACCACCCAGACCGCCGACCCGTCCGCGGCGACCTCCAGCAGTCGCTTGCTGTCGGCCACCAGGGTCAGCGCCTCCTGGAAGGCGAAGGTACCGCCGTTCGAGTTCACCGCCAGCGTCCCCTCCGAGCCGACCAGCGGCGCTTCGGGAACCACGCCGCCGGGAATCGGGCGCGACCAGGCGACGTGATTGTTCGCGACGTCGCTCACCTGCCCGCTCGGCAGCGTGATCTGGCGCACGACGCCGTAGACCTGCTCCCCGGAGCCGACGCGCACCGTCGGGTCGTTCTCCTGCGGACGCGAGTCCACCGCCACCACCTCAGGGACCGGTGCGCCCGCTCGCTGGCGGGTAAAGTAGATCTGGTCGCCGATCAGGGTCGGCCCGGTGAGCGGGTTCCCCGGCAGGACGTAGTGCCAGAGGAGCGGCGAGAAGCCGCCCGCTCCCTGGCGCGGCGTCGTGTCGTTCGGGTTAACGATCTCCTGCATCAGCGTGTCGGTGGTCGCCGGAATGGTCGGCGACGGCGGCAGGACCACGGTCTTCGGGCTGGTGCCGCCTACCGGGGTGTAGCGCACGACGAACGACTGCGACGCGGAGAAGGCCGGTCCGCCGTTCGGCGGCTGGAACCCGATGATCGTGATGCGCCCCCGGCTCGCGTCGGCGACGAACTGCCCGCCGGCCTGCGTGTTGGCGGAGACATTGATGCGGATCGCGTTACCGGTCGTGCTGCCCGGGGTGTAGGTCAGCATGTTGAGCTGCGAGACCTCCGCGGAGTTCGGCTCGAACGCCTCGGGCAGCGTCAGGGTGATGTCCGGGTTCGTCCGGAACGCCATCACCACGGTCACCACCGCGCCGCCGTTGAGCAGCGGCGAGTTGGCCCGCGCCATCGCGTAGGTGACGCCCTCGTTCGTCACGACCGGCGCGCCCACGATCTGCGCGTTGATCAGCGGCTCGTAATCCGGGTCGTTGGCCGCCGCCGGGACGTAGAAGACCGCCTGATCGCCGGTCGCCCCGGTGAACTGGAGCCGGTTGCGCAGCGCGGGCGCTTCGACCACCCCCACCCCCCCGACGTCGACGGAGTTAAAGCCGGTGCCACTGTGGAGCGGGAAGCGCCAGCGCATGCGGCTGCCGCCGGTGACGAACTCCTGCTCGTTCAGGCCGAAGAGCGTGGCGAACTGCGCGCCGCTCCCGCCCGTGATGTCGGCCTGGTTCGCCCCGAAGACGAGCAGGTCGTTGGCGGCGACGGCGACCGTGTCGAGTCCGCCGGCGTAACCCTGGATCAGGGTCGACGGGTTGGTCAGGCCGCCGCGCACCACGACGGCGCTCGCGAGCTGCGGCGGCGGAGCGCCCGCGGCGGAGCCGGTCGGTGCGTAGACGAGGTCGTAGTCCACCGAGACGATGACCGGGTTGACCGCCGTGTTGAGCGGAGCGCCCCCCCGGGTGATCTCGATCTCGCCGCCGTAGAAGCTGCCGTTGGCCGTCGCGGGCCGCCAGACGACCGCGTACGGGCTGCCGGTCCTCGGGTAGGCCGCGTTGCCGTTGGCGTAGTTCTCCTCGCGAGTGACCGCGCCGACGGTCTCGAAGATGCGGACGCGCGGGGCGATGAAGCCGGATCCGGGCCCGCCCGGGGCGATAAAGTACTTGTCGCGCTCCGACGAGGCGATGCGCGTGCGGACGACATTTCCCTGGAGGTTCTTGTGTACCTCGTTGCGCGTCCCGAGCCAGAACGGGAGCACCTTGCCCGCGACGTTCGCGCCGCTGGCGTCCTCGACCGGGGCGTAGAGGATGATGTCGTTGGTGGTGCCGTTGGAGTTGTCGGCGACGGTGCCGCGGACGGTCAGGCGGACCGCGCCGAGCGACGGCGAGCCGGTCGGGTTGAGCGCCGGGGGCGCGGCCATGGCCGTGCTCACCCAGAGCGGGTCCCCGGCGACGTTCGCGCCGTTGACGCAGCGGACCACGCCGTTGGGCTGGACCACGTATATCTTGTTCTCGAACAGCGTCGGAGACGGGGCGATCCCGCTCACCGCCGCCGCGTACGTGCCGCCGCCCGTGGCGGCGTTGACCGCGACCGGCGTGTTCGTCCCGTTCAGGCTGCGCGTGCCGGGCACGAAGGGCAGCGGGTTCAGGGCGACCAGCGTCCCGTCGGGCAGGGTGACGAGCAGGACCTCGACCTGGTTGCCCGTGCCGTCGAGCAGGGTCGCCAGCGTCGGGCCGGAGGGCTGGAGGGTGCCCGCCGTCGCCGGGCCGTTCCACTCCCAGATCTCGTCGAACGGGAAGCCCGCGTTCAGGTCGCCGAAGCCGTCGTCCGGGTTGCCGTCCGCGTCGTAGTCCCGGAACGGCTGGAGGTCGTAGGCGCGCACCGTGATCTGGTTCGCGGCGTTCAGGCCCGAGACGTACATGATGCCCTTGCTGATCAGGGGCGCGGAGCGGGAGTTGACCCGGGCGGTGCCGAGCGAATTGGTGAAGTCAAAGCCCGCGATCAGGGGCGCGTTCACGCCGTCGAAGCTCGCGCCGGTGCGGCGGTAGTTGCGGCGGTAGGTGTTGTTCGAGCTGCCCCAGGCGACCAGGTTGTAGAGGAACTTGAGGTCCTCGGAGTGCGCGGTGCGCAGGTTCGGGCCGCAGTACGCGCCGGAGTTGCCGCCCGCGCCAACGTTCACCCCGCCCGCGTAGTCGTTGATGTCGCAGCCGGAGTCGCCCGCGGTCACGACCACCGCGCCGGAGCCGTAGTTGCCCGCGGCGATGTAGGGAAGCGCGCGCCCGGTGTTCGCGTCCGTAGCCGCCCGGTTTCCGACGACGGTGGTCAGCACCTCGGGATTGGGCGTCAGGTTCTGAACCCCAGCCAGCGGCGAGTCCGACACCAGGTAGAAGTTGCCGTAGTTCTTGTCGCCGAGGTTCGCGATCTCCGTGAAGGAGAGGCGGTACGGCGTGTTCAGGATCGGGTGGTTGGGCGCGTAGACGACCGGGCCTCCGCCCCCGCCGCCGCCGAAGCCGCCGTTGAACTGGAGGTCCTCCAGGAAGAACGGGGCCGTCGCGTCGGTGCGCATGTTGCCGCAGTCCTCGACCCAGATCACCGCGCCCGCGTCCACGGCCTTGCGCAGCTTCTCGCGCTCGGAGGGCGAGAGGCGGAACCGGCGGTGGTGCGTGATGAAGAGCAGGTCGAACTTCAGCAGGTCCGACTCGTTCACCGCCGAGAGCGGCACCTCCCAGTAGGCGGCCATGTTCTTGGTCACCTTCTGGCCGAGCTGGTAGGGGTTCCCCGGGTCACGCGCGCCGGGCGCGCTCCACCGGCTGAAGATCTCGGCGGTCACCGTCGGCGGCGCGAGCGGGTTGACCAGGTCCCAGTTCTGGGGCTTGACCTCGCTCAGCGAGTCGGCGATGTAGAAGAGGTGGGGATCGGTATTCTCCGGCCCCTTTGCCGCCTCGGCGGGGGAGACGGCCCCGTCCAGATTCGCGTCGATGGTCGAATCCAGCAGGAGAACGCCCACCTTGTACTGACGCTTCGTGGTGGAGAAGGTGGTGGCGTCCGCGTGGGCGGCGCGCGGCGGCAGGGCGACGCCCGCCCCCAGCGTCAGGGCGATAGCCGCCGCGCCGAGCGTGGCGACCGCTCGCCCCAGTGAGCGGCCTGCTGCGTGCTGTCGAAGGTTCGTGTTCATGTCTGTTCTGCGAGCGACCTTGACGCCCATCGTGAAAGCCTCGAATCGTTCCCCGTCGAAGTTACTACTTCTGTAATCGTATCGCGCGGCGACCGTCTACCGCGAAGGCCGCTCCCCGAAGTAGAGCAGGCCCGGCGCGACCGGGAGGCGCGGCGTCAGCGGCAGCGGGTCGGTGAGCAGGTACGGATGCCGTCGGATCGGCACGTACACGTTGCTCCCCGGTGCCGTCTCGACGTACGGCGACGCCGCGCGCGGGTCGTAGATGAACTGGATGCCGTTGCCGGTCGGCCCGTGGAAGGCGGCCCGGGCGGTGCCCGGTCCGTGCTCGGTCGGCTCCAGCGCGTCCTGAGCCGGGTAACCCGCGGCGGAGGGCAGACCCGTCGAGCCCTGGTAGCGCGGCACCCACCCCCACTTCTCCAGCCACGCGCCCTGGTCGCCGATCTCGGCGGGCAGGTTCTGCGCGATAGCCCCGATGAACGTGATGCGGACGTCGAGCGGCTCCTGGTAGAAAGGCCAGCGCGGGTTGATGCGGCGGGTGGCCGTGCCGCTCTCCTCCCCCGCCCGGCGTCCGAAGTTCGGGTTGGGGCGCGCGGGGTCGTCCGGCGTCATGTATCGCTCGTAGGTGTCGTTCGGGTCCGGGTTGAACCACGGCCCCGGGATGATGAAGAACGACCCCTCCTGCGCGTACATGACCGCTTCGATCCGGATGTCGAGCGGCACGATGCCGACGCGGGTCATCATGTAGTTGTTGATGGCCTCGCCGCTGGAGCCGTCGACGCGCACCGTCAGCCGGTTCTTCGTCCCGAGCGCGGGCGGCGCGGCGGCGTACGGGTAGGTGTTCTGCGGGAACAGGAACGACGGGTTCAGGATGAACCGGTCGTCCCGGAACTTCAGGCCCGGCGTCGCCGTGCTGTCCTGGAGGACGTACGTAGTCGTCCCGGCGTTGAAGTCGAAGTTGTTCGTCGTCCCGAGCGCGGACTCGTTGACGAACAGGTTGATCGCCGTCGTCTGGTCGTTCTCCGACGCGTGTCGGAACAGGATCTGCTGCGTGAACGTCGCCGGGGACGCGTACGGCGGGACGACGTTCAGGTCGGCCGTGCCCGTGAGCGGCAGGCCGGTCGCCGGGTCGTACTGCATGACCGGGGCGTTCATGAACCCGAAGCGGTACTCCTCGTTGCCCGCGGAGTTCGCCTGGAGCAGGAAGGAGTACGGCGGGGCCTCGTTGTTCTGCTCGGCCTTGGTCGACGTCGGCGCGACCGGGGCGAGGAACTGCGTGGTGTTGACCGTGACGTATTCCTTCGCCAGCAGCGCGACCGACGAGCGCCCGCGCGCCGCCACCAGCGCGGCGGCCGTGGCGTCCGACGGGATGTTGTCGCGCAGCAGGTTGCCGTCCACGTAGACCGTGCCGTTCGAGACGACGGTCAGGTTGCGCACGAAAGCCTGCCCCGTCTCCGGGTCCAGCCCGCCCGCGACGCCCTTGATGCGGACGTTGCCCTCGGCGAAGACGACGAAGTCGCCCTGGTAGTACGGCGTGTCGTCGGCGGTGCCGGGCACGCCGTCCACGCCGTCGCGCGTCGCCGGGTAGCCCGCGTACTTCAGCAGGTCCGTCGCCGCGGTGCCGTCGTCCAGCGTCACCTGCGGCGCGCCCGCGAGCGGCCCGCCCTGCTCGTAGGTGTAGCGGACGATCGTGGACTGGTTCGGGTTCACCGGGCGGCCGTCGCCTGGCAGGCGCATGTACTGGCGCGAGCGCTGGTTCGCCGACCGGGTGATGCGCATGTAGCGCGGGAACAGCTC
>DATLHN010000731.1:0-4845 GCA_035539875.1 Armatimonadaceae bacterium | reverse complement strand
CCTTCGGGGAGGCGGGTGAGGTCCCATTCCGTGACCAGGGTCGAGGCTTCCCCCGTCTTCAAAGGGCGCAGCGGGGCGGTGAACTCCCACTCCACGTAGGGCTCGACGCCCCGCTTCTTGTCCTCGTCGCTGTCGGCGTTGGAATAGACCTGGCCGCGCTCGCCGGGCAGAAAGCCGTGCGTGGTCTCCGGGGTCGCGACGACTTTCAGGAGCGCGTCGCCGAAGACGGCGGCGAGGGCGTCGCCGTCGAAGCCCAGTTTCGCGCTCGGGGCGGGAACCCGCTCGATGTAAAGCAGATTTCCCTGGCGCTCCACGCGCTTCCACGCGCCTTCTGCCAGCGTCTTCCAGCCCTCGGGCAGCGGCGACTTCCCGGTGAGGCGCGCGACGAGCGGGCTGGTCGGGACCGGCGTCTGGAGTATGACCCACGGGGCGATCGGTACCGGCTCGCCCTCGACCTTTTCAAGGCGCGTGCGGATCGTCACCCGCGCCGCGTAGGAGACGAGGGTGACCTCGCGGACGATGCGGACGCCGTACCCGGCGACGACCGGGGAGACGAGGCGCACGGTGTCGTTTCCGACCACGGTGGCCGCGTGCGGGACGTCGTCCGCGCCGGTCGGCGGCGGCCACGCGCTCGGGAGGCGCTTTCCCCAGTCGTCCTGCGGCCAGGGCCACGCCTTCTCGCCGCCGTAGTTGGGCCACTCGCCCGCCTTCGCGGGCGTGCCCAGCGCGGCCGGGTTCTCCCATATCAGGTTCGGCCCGCCGACGAACGCGAAGCGCATCACCCGGGCGATCGCGGGCACGACCACGACCTCCGCCGCGCCGTTCGAGAGCCGGTACGCGTCCGGCCAGCCCTTGTAGTTCATCCGCTGGATGGTCACGCTCTTCTCCGGATTCGTCGTCACGGCGTCACACCTTCGCGGCGGGGGCCTCCCCCGCCAGCAGGTCGGCGAAGTCGGGGTGTTCGCGCCAGGAGTTTTGGGCGACGAAGCCGATGTGCTCCTCGGCGAGGCGCGTGTCGTACGCGCTGGCGTGCGGGTCGAGGTGCGCGACCTGGTCCGCGAGCGCCGGGAAGTGCTTGCGGACCAGGTGCCGGATGTCGTGCAGCGTGAACGAGTCGCGGTTCGCGATGATGAGGTTGGCGCTCGTCCCCTCGGGCGCGTTCTCGATCGCCAGGCGGAACGCCCGCGCGGCGTCGCGCGCCTCGATGTAGGTCCAGAAGTCGTTGCGCCGGTCGTTGTCCGACGTCAGGCTGTTGCGCCACCAGCGGCGGTGCGAGCCGCCCGTGAGATCGACCACGCTGGTCAGGCGCAGGCAGACGGTCGTCATGCCGCTGCGCCGGGTGTACGCCGCCGCGGTCTCCTCGCACAGCACTTTGGAGAGCGCGTAGAGGTCCTGCGGCTTGACGGGATGCTTCTCGTCGAGCGGCAGGTAGTCGGGCGCGAAGGGGTGCAGGGCGAAGTAGATGCCGTACGTGCAGCAGGTGGACGCGATCGCCACCCGCTTGATGCCGAACGCCTCGGCGGCGTCGAGCAGGTGGTGCGTCCCGAGGACGTTCACCCCGAGGATGCGGTCGTCGGCGGGCCCCGGGTGCGGGACCGCGGCGAGGTGCGCGATGGCGTCGCAGCCCTCCGCCGCCTTCAGAACGGCGAGGCGGTCGCGCAGGTCGACGTAAACGCTCTCGACCTTCTCGTGCTCGCGCACGTCGGCGGGCGGCGGGGCGAGGTCGAGAGCGCGGACGTCGTACCCCTGTGACAGAAACTCCCGCGCGGTGACGGAGCCGACGCGCCCGGCGGTGCCGGTGACGAGAACACGCATGGCGGAGACCAGAAATCCTTCCTCAGTCGTTGAGAAGCAGTTCGATGAGGCGATGCCCCTCCTCCACGACGAGGCGGGTCTCCTCAAGCGCGCGCTCGTCGTACGGGAGTTTCCCGTCGCGCTCGCGCTTCGAGTCGTAGAGCAGGAAGGGCACCGGCCCGGAGCGGTGGGTGCGCAGCGCGAGGGGCGTCGCGTGGTCCGGGACGACCATCAGCCGGAACGGCTGCCCGCGCTTCTTGAAGCCCTCGACCAGGGGACCGACGACCATGCGGTCGATGTCCTCGATGCTCCGCACCTTGTGCTCGGTGTTCCCCTCGTGTCCAGACTCGTCCGGGGACTCCACGTGCAGGTACAGGAAGTCCGCCCCGGCGTCGAGCGCCCCGAGGCCGTACTGCGCCTTGCCGAGGTAGTTCGTGTCGATGTAGCCGGTCGCCCCGGGGACGTCCACGATCTTCATCGCGGCGCAGCGTCCCAGGCCCCGCAGCAGGTCGACCGCGGTGATGACCGCGCCGCTCAGGCCGCGCGAGGCGAAGAACGCCGGCAGCACCGTGGCGCGCCCCTGACCCCACGGCCAGAGCGTGTTCGCGGGCGCGTGCCCTTCGTCGCGGCGGCGGCGGTTGATCGGGTGGGCGTCCAGCAACTCCAGCGAGTCGAAGACGAGCGAGCGCAGTCCGCTCTCGTCGTCGCCGGTCGGCAGGTAGGGCGCGAGCGGCTTGCCCTGTATGTCGTGGGGGGGCGTCGTCTTCACGTCCACCGAGCCGTCGGTGACGCGCAGGATGTGGCGGTAGGAGACCCCGGGGAAAAAGCGGTACCGGCGCGACCCGAGCTTCTCCTGGACCAGCGCCATGAGGACGCGGGCGTCCTCGGTCTCGACGTGCCCGGAGGAGTAGTCGAGCAGCGTCTCGCCGTCGGTAGAGACAAGCGAGCAGCGGAAAGCGACGTCGCGCTCGGACAGCGGCACCTCCAGCGCGGCGGCCTCCAGCGGGCCGCGCCCGGTGTAATGCTTCACAGGCTCGTAGCCGAGCAGGCTCATGTTGGCGACGTCCGAGCCGGGGTACATGCCCTCGGGAACGGTCAGGACGCTGCCCACCTGGCCGCGGCGGGCGAGGTCGTCCAGGTTGGGCGTGCGGGCGTATTCGAGGGGCGTCTTGCCGTCAAGTTCGGCTATGGGATCGTCGGCGGCCCCGTCGGGCACCAGGAGGACGTACTTCATACCGATTCCGATTATAACGGCAATCAAGCCCGAACGCTCAAGCCGTTTAGACCGTGGCGCGAGGCAGGAAAGAACGCCGGGGCCGGGGAACCGTACCACCACATCCCGGGGAACAACGCGACGATGCCGCTCCGACAGACCGACCTCTCCCAGCCGCCTTGCGAAGGCTCGCCCGCCTGCCCCCCGGCACCCGCCGCGGAGGGCGAGGCGTAGCGATGCGCTACCGGACGCTCGGACGCACCGGCCTCTCGCTGTCGGTCCTCGGGTTCGGGGCATCGCCGCTCGGGGGGGTCTTCGGCCCCGTGGACGCCGACGAAGCGGCGCGCGCCGTCCGCCTCGCGCTCGACCGCGGCGTCAACTACTTCGACGTCTCCCCCTACTACGGCGACACGCGCGCGGAGACGGTGCTCGGGCAGGCCCTGCGCGGCGTCCCGCGCGACCGCTACGTCCTGAGCACGAAGGTCGGCCGCTACGGCGGGCGGGCGTTCGACTTCTCTCCGGAGCGCGTCGTCCGCAGCGTGGACGAAAGCCTGGCGCGCCTCGGCGTGGGGCACGCCGACATCCTCCTCTGCCACGACGTCGAGTTCGTCCCGCTCGGCCCTGTGATCGAGGAGACCATCCCTGCCCTGCGGGAGCGGGTCGTCGCGGCGGGCAAGGCCCGCTTCCTCGGCGTCTCCGGCCTGCCGCTCGCGATCTTCCCCGCCGTGCTGGAGCGCGCCGACCTGGACGTCGTCCTCTCCTACTGCCACTACACGCTCAGCGACACGTCGCTCGACACCCTGCTCCCGTACCTGGACGCGCGCGAAGTCGGGGTCATCAACGCCGCGCCGCTCGGCATGGGCCTGCTCACCGGCCAGCCGCCGCCGGAGTGGCACCCCGCCCCGCCCGCGCTCCGCGGCGCGTGCGAGCGCGCCGCCGCCCACTGCCGCGCCCGGGGCGCGGACCTCGCCGAACTCGCCGTCGGGTTCAGCGTCGCCCGGCCCGACATCACGACGACCCTCGTCGGCATGGCGACGACTGCGGACGTCAACCGCAACATCGACGCCGCCGAGCGCGCGCCCGACCCCAACCTGCTGGCGGAGGTACGCGAGATACTGCGCCCGGTACGCGACCTCTCCTGGCCGAACGGCCTGCCCGAAAACGACCCGCTCTACGCCGGAAGGGAGGGCTGACGACGCCCCATGGCCACCTCCGAAGCCCGCGCCCTGCGCATCCACCCTGACGACGACGTGGCAGTGCTGCTCTCGCCCGCCCTGGCGGCGGGCACCCGCGTGCGCGTCGGCGGCCTGACGCTCTCGACGTCGGCGGCCATCCCGAGCGGACACAAGGTCGCCCTGCGCACCCTCCCTGCAGGGGCGCTCATTCGCAAGTACGGCCAGCCGTTCGCCCGCGCGACCGCCGCCATCGCCCTCGGCGAGTGGGTCCACACCCACAACGCCGAGACCACGCTCGGCGCGAACGAGGCGTACGAGTGGCTCTCACCTCCCCATCCCCTTGTTTCGCACGCCAGAGAAGGGGGCAACGTGCCTACCTTCCGCGGGTACGTGCGCGCGGACGGGCGGGTCGGCATCCGCAACGAGATATGGGTCCTGTGCACCGTCGGGTGCATCAACCGCGCGGCCGAGGAGGCGGCGCGGCGGGCCCACGCCCGGCTTGCCCGCGAGAACGGGGGCCCGGTGGACGGCGTCTACGCGTTCACGCACCCGTACGGCTGCGCGCAGATCGGGGGCGATCTCGGCATCACGCGCCGCGTGCTGGCCGCGCTCGCGGCCCACCCGAACTGCGGCGGCCTGCTCCTGATGGGCCTCGGCTGCGAG
>DATLHN010000730.1:0-9809 GCA_035539875.1 Armatimonadaceae bacterium | reverse complement strand
GGCTTCAGGTAGCCCGCCAGGGGGACGTCCTTCAGCGCCTTCAGACCCTCGGCGACGCTGCGGGCGTTCAGCTCCGCGCCCGGCAAGCCGATCGAGCCGGAGGGCGAGCCGACCGGCTACCGCGCCTACGCCAGGGAGGTTGCCGAGAAGGAGAAGGTGCCGTTCATCGACCTGTACGCCATCACGTGGCGGAAGTACCGGAAGATGACCCCCGAGGAGGTGAAGAAGGCGTACTTCACCGAGGCGGACAACACCCACACCGGCCCGGCGGGCGCGGAGCTGAACGCCCGCAGCGTCGCCGAGGGTCTGAAGGCGCTGAAGGACGTCCCCCTGGCGGGCTACCTGAAGCCCGAGTACCGATGAGAGGCTTCCCGACCCGCCGGGACGCGGCGGACGCGCCCGCCGGACTGTCCCCGGTCCGCATCGTCCTCGTCGGCGACTCCACCGTCCGCGAGTACCCTGCGGACCGCCCGGACCGCGGCTGGGGCCAGTTCCTCCGGGAGGGGTTCAAAGACCCCGCCGCGGTCACGGTCGTCAACCTCGCCGCGAGCGGGCGCAGCACGAAAACCTTTATCGAGGAGGGGCGCTGGAAGAAGGCGCTCGCCGAAAAGCCGGACTACGTCCTGATCCAGTTCGGCCACAACGACTCGCACGCCCCGGGCAGGCCCGAGTCCACCGACGCGGCGACCGACTACCGGGACTACCTGCGCCGCTACGTCGACGGGGCGCGCGCGGTCGGCGCGACGCCGATCCTCGTGACCCCGATGGTGCGCCGCACCTTCGACGCCCGCGGCAGGATCACCGGCAGCCTCGGCCCGTACGCCGACGCCATGAAGGCGGTCGGGCGCGAGAAGAAGGCGGCCGTGATCGACCTGCACGCCGCGAGCCTCGCGCTCGCCGAGCGGCTCGGCCCGGAAAAGAGCGCGGAGTTCGCCAACAAGCCGGGCGACGCGACGCACTTCAACGAGAAGGGCGCGCGGGCGATGGCCGACCTGGTGCTGCGCGCGCTGCCGCTGGCGGAGCCGAAACTCAAAGACTACCTGAAAGCCCCGTGAACTACCCTTCGTTCCGGAACATCGCGACGACCCCAACCTTTTTCCTCCGGTAACGCGACCACGCATGGGAACCCTTTGGAACGGGTCCGCGCCCCGGGATCGCCGGGTCGGGGCGCGGGCGTGGCGAGCCCGGCGAAGGAGGCAAGTTGCATCGATGATGGAAAGGAAAGTTGCATCGGCATCTAAGGCGCTGCGGGCCGGCCTCGCCGTGGCGGCGGTCGCGCTCCTCGGCGCGGACGGCGCGGCCCGGGCGCAGGGTCTGCCGACGGTGGTGGACCCGAACCTCGCCGTACGCCCGGTCGTCGCCGGGCTGTCGCAGCCGACCACCATGGCGTTCCTCGGCGCGAACGACTTCTTCGTGGTCGAGAAGGCCAGCGGGCAGGTGAAGCGGGTCGTCAACGGCCAGGTCCAGGGCGTCGTGCTCGACCTGGCGGTCAACTCCGGGTCCGAGCGCGGCCTGCTCGGCATCGCCCTGCACCCCGACTTCCCGGCGAACCCGGGGGTGTATCTCTACTGGACGGAAAGCTCCACGGGTGCGGACACGACGGTGCTCGCCAGCACCCCGCTTCTGGGCAACCGCGTGGACCGGTTCGAGTGGAACGGCGCGACCCTGACGCAGGGTCCGAACATCGTCCGCCTGCGCGCCCGGCAGAACGACGCCGGACAGCCCGAGCGCGGGAACCACAACGGCGGCGTGATCGCCTTCGGGCCCGACGGCAAGCTCTACGTCTTCATCGGCGACAACGGCCGCCGCGGCTGGACGCAGAACCTCCTCTTCGGCCCGTTCGGCCCCGGCATACCCGACGACCAGTACGGCGGGCCGGCTCCCGACGACGCGCACCTGACCGGGGTGATGCTGCGGCTCAACGACGACGGCACGGCCCCGGCGGACAACCCGTTCGCGGAGGTCGACGCGGCGACCGTCAACGCGATGCTCGTCGCCGCCGGTGTCACGCCCACCCCGGCGCTGACGGCCCAGGTCGTCGCCAACGTCGGCAAGATCTTCGGGTACGGCTTCCGCAACAGCTTCGGGTTCGACTTCGACCCGAAGACCGGCGAGCTCTGGCTCCAGGAGAACGCCGACGACGCGTTCACGGAGATCAACCGCGTCCTCCCCGGCCTCAACGGCGGCTGGATCCAGCTCATGGGCCCGGCCGAGCGCTACCAGGAGTTCCGGTTCATCGAGCAGACGATGTTCGGGTCGGCCCTTCAGCAGATCCGCTGGCCCCCGTCTCTGCTCGCCCCGACGGCGGAGCTGGCCCTGTCGCGCCTGGTCCTGATCCCCGGGGCGCACTACAGCGACCCCGAGTTCAGCTGGAAGTACGAGGTCTCCCCGGCGGGCATGGCCTTCCTGCGGGGACGGGCGCTCGGCCCGCAGTACGAAAACGACCTGTTCCTCGGCGCGGCGCGCGACAGCACCGCCGGCCCGGCCAACAACACGTTCGGGGCCGACGGCTACCTGCTGCGGCTGCAGCTAACCGGCAACCGGCGCAAGGTCGCCGTGGACGACCCCCGCCTGGAGGACCGGGTCGCCGACAACCTCACCAAGCACGAGGCCACCGAGAGCGAGTCGCTCATCTTCGGGAGGGGCTTCGGCGCCGGGACCGACGTCCTGACCGGCCCGAACGGCAACCTCTACGTCGTCTCGCTGACGAAGGGGACCGTGTTCGAGATCTACCGAAAGTCCCCGCCCAACGGGAACAACGGAAAGGGGCCGAAACCGAAGTAACCGAAGTGACCCGCCGCACGGCCGGCCTTTCGGGGTCGACCGTGCGGCTGGCTCGGTGGCGGATGTTTCGGCGCGCGCGGCCCGCAACCCTGGCGCGGCCGCGCGCGTCTCACCGAATACATTTCATCTTGCGGGGCCGGGCGCATTCCAGAGGATGCGCCCGGCCCCGTCCGTGGGGGTGGGGACGTGCCGGAAGAAACAGACGCTCGCTTCACGCGCCGCGTGCGCGGTACCCTTACGCACCGGGCGGCCGTGGCCGCCGTCGCCGTCGCCGTCGCGTCGGCGGCGCTCGCGATGACGTTCGCGGGGGCGGTGCACGCCGCGCCCGGCGGCGCTCCGGGCCAGGGAGGCGCGGCACAGGGCCGCGCGACCGCGCCGCCGCGCGAGGGGACCGTTCGCGGGAAAGCGGGCGGGCACACGTTCTCGGTGACGCTGGCCAGGCGCGCCTTCCGGCGCGCCGAGCACAAAGTCGCCCCGACCCCGGGCGGCCCCGACGGCTATCCGTACCTCGTGGACGGCCGCCCGGCGATCGGCACCGACGGCGGGGTGCCAAGCGAGGAACTCTATCGCTTCGAGGTCAGCGTCGACGGCCGCCGCTGGCCGGTCCCCGAGCGGCTCTGGCGCGACTGCTACCAGCCCAACCTGGACACCCGCGACCCGGACGGCCTCGGCGCGGACCTGAGCGCGTGGCTCTCCGCGGACGGGAAGCGGCTCACCGTCAAGATGCTCGGCAGCGACGGCGCGGGCAGCTACCGTGCCCTGTGGCACCTGCGCGCCGACGGCCGCCACACGCGCGAGATACAGCAGCCGTTGGAGTGAGCGCGCTTCGGGCGCGGCATCTGACCCGCCTCACACGTGCTGGTCCACGAGGACAGGGTTGCCGTCGGGGTCCACGGCGATGAAACTCGCCGGGCCGGTCGCGTCCTCGTCCGCCTCCTGCTCCAGCGGGATTCCCCGCGCCTTCAGCCGCCGCTGCAGCGCGCGCACGTCGGCATAAGAGCCCGGCGGCAGCGGGCGGGCGCTCTGGTCCCAACCGGGGTTGAAGGTCAGCAGGTTCCGCTCGAACATCCCCTGGAACAGCCCGATGACGTGGCCGCCGGGGTTCCTCAGGATCAGCCAGTTCTGCGAGGCGTCCCCGGCGAACTCCTCGAACCCGAGCGCTTCGTAGAAGCGCCTCGACGCCGCCAGGTCCCGCACCGCCAGGCTTACCGAGAACGCGCCCAAATCGACGGGATCAATATCCCCCGGGCCTCCGCCGTCTTTCGCATCCGTGTCCTGCATGCGCTTTGCTCCTTCCCGTCGCACTTTCGGGCCGCCCGGCCCTTCCGAGTTCCACTGCCCCACGTCCCGGCGAACGGGAAAGGGTTCGCGGCGTCGGCAGCGGGGACGCCGCGCGCAGTTCAGCCGCCTTGACAAACGGGACCGATCGTGTTTGAATACACTATTCCTACGCAAGCGCTTGCGGCGCGCGGAATTTTCGGTACAAGCGCTTGCAGAAGACCCGGTAGACTCCCGCGAAGCGGCAGGAAATACCCGTCATGGTCACCCTTGCGGACATAGCCAGGCACGCGAACGTTTCCAGCGGTACCGTCTCGCGCGTGCTGAATAACAAGACAGACTACCCCGTCTCCGGGCCCACCGTCGAGCGCATCCGGCGCGCGGCGGCGGAGCTGGGCTACCGGCCGAACGTCATGGCGCGGGCGCTGGCGACCGGCAAGGCCCAGGCCATCGGCCTCTGTTACCACAGCATCACCGAGCCGATGTTCATCCGCATCCTCGAAGCCGCCGAGGCAAAGGCGCGGGAGCGCGGCTATCACCTGATCGTCAGCAGCAACCCGGAGAGCTTTTTCGCCGGGAGCATCGTCGACGGACTCGTCTACATCGGCGGCCTGAGCCACCCGCGCGTCCAGGAGTTCGCCCGGCACAAGCCCGTGGTGTTCGTGGGGCCGTCGGATTTCCGGGGATCGGCGTGCGGCCCGAACACGGTCACCTGGAGCGAATACGAGGCCGCCTTCATGGCGGTGAAGCATCTCGCCGGACTCGGACACCGGACCATCGGGGCGCTCTGGGGCGACGACGATCCCGCGCTTCTGCTCCGCCTCGAGGGCTTTCGCGCGGCCGTCGCGGAGTTCGGGCTGACCGGCGTTGAGGAGACGGGCGAGCAGGATCCCGACCCGACGCGCCGCGGCTATCTTCAAATGGAGCGGCTTCTCGGGCGCGAACCGCGTCCCACCGCGGTCTTCGCCCGGAACGACTACCTCGCGCTCGGCGCGCTCAAGCAGCTTTTCGAGGCCGGGGTCTCCGTCCCGCGCGAGATGTCCGTGATCTACTACGGAAACTCCGTCCTCGCCCGGGCGGCCTACGTCGAACTGTCCTCCGTCAGCCATCCGAACGCCGAGGCGAGCGTCGTCGCGCTGGAGCAGCTTATCGCCATGATCGACGAAGGAGTCAGGGAGTTTCCGAACGTCTCGCTGCCGATCACGCTCTGCGAACACGATTCCTGCGTGTCGCCAGCGCCGTCACTGTCAACGTCACCGTGAGCAGGTTACCGGACCCTCACACCGTCCACTGGTCACCCGACCGAACTCGAAGGAGCAGGAATTGCGATTTTCCAACCCCGGATCCACGCGCGCCGCGAAGGCGCTCAGTGCCTTTACGCTCATCGAACTGCTCGTCGTGATCGCCATTATCGCGATCCTGGCGGCGATCCTCTTCCCCGTCTTCGCGCAGGCTCGCGAGAAGGCCCGGCAGTCGGCCTGTCTGTCGAACGTCAAGCAGATCGGCCTCGCCTCGCTGATGTACCGCAACGACTTCGACGACGTGTACCTCCCGCTGGGGACCATCGACCGTTCCCTCCCCAATAGCTACCGGTACTGGCCGCAACTCTGCCAGCCTTACATGAAGAACAAGGACATCTTCTCCTGCCCGAGCCGCGACGACCTCAAGTACGACCACACGAATGTGTCTTACGCGGGCTCGCCGGTCAACGTGACGTACGGCATAAACTACTGGGTCGAAAGCCTGAACCGCCCGGACGCTACCGAAGGCGGGATCACGCGACCGGCCAGCACGATCCTCTACGCCGAGACGGGCGGCGCTAAGAACCGGCCCTCGCCGGGCTGGTATATGTCGTACGCCAGCTACTACGGTGGCGTGGCCGCACGGTCGAACAGCGTCTATGGCTTCGACTACGTCAGCCCCACGGGCGGCGACGCGCCCGCCCGTCTGACGGATCGGCACAACGAAGGGCTCAACATCGGCTGGTGCGACGGCCACGCGAAGTGGATGCGCCGCTCCGAGGTGGAAGCCGACACCGGAACCGGGACCGTGGGCACGGCCAACGACAGCAAGTACTGGTGGGGCCGCTAACCGGCAAGAACGGCCCAAGAACGGCTGCAACCGGGGCCGCGCCGGGGACGCGCTCGCGCGTCCCCGGCGGGCCATCCGCGGCTCCAGGAGCTTAGCATCGCGCCTTCACGGAGGAGATTTCGGGCGGCGGGTCCGATCTAACTCCGCGAGGAGGAAGGGCATGAAGGCAGAAGGGGACGCCCCCGTCATCGAGCTGAACGACAACGGCGCGTGGTCGTGGTTCATGGACGAGCGCGCCATAGTCCACCGCGGAAAGCTGCTCGTCGGCTCGATCCGCTCGACCGACAAGTCGTACCGCGCGGGCAGGGACGAGCCGCACTGGGGCAACTGCGAGCTGGCCGTGCACGACCTGGCGACCGGACGGACCGACGTCGTGATGCTGCACGAGCACTTCGAGCAGGACGACCACGACGGCCCGGCGCTGCACGTGCGCCCGGACGGGCGCGTGGTCGCCCTCTACACCCGCCACTCGGTAGAGCGTAAGGTCTTCTGGCGCGTGTCCGAGTCGGACGACCTGCGGACGTGGGGCGAGGAGCGCGAGCTGGTCACGCCCGGCGTCGACCACCCGCCCTTCGGCGGCGACAATGTGACCTACTCGAACCCGTGGCAGCCGCGCGCCGAGGGGGGACGCCTTTACAACTTCTTCCGCTCCGTCGCCCACCAGCAGAACTGGATGTACAGCGACGACCAGGGCGAGACGTGGCACTACGGCGGGATGTTCCTGCGCGGCCACCAGGGGTACGCCCCGTACTTCAAGTACGCCGCGGGCGGCGACGACACCCTGTTCTTCGTCGGCACCGAGGACCACCCCCGCAACTTCGACAACAGCGTGTACGCCGGGTTCGTGCGCGCGGGGACGATCCACCAGAGCGACGGGCGGGCGTACGCGCCGCTGAGCCGGACCACGGAGAAGTCGGGCGACATCTGGGACCTGACGCCGGTCTTCAAGGGCGACGCCGACAACGTCGCCTGGGTGATCGACCTGCACCTGGACGCGGGCGGGCGACCCGTGTGCGTCTTCAGCGTCCAGAAGGACGGGCGCGGACTCCCGGGCGGGCAGGGCGGCTTCGACCACCGCTACCACTACGCCCGCTGGGACGGCGCGCGTTGGGTGCAGCACGAGGTCGCCTACGCCGGGACGCGGCTCTACGCGGGCGAGGACGACTACACCGGCCTCGCCGCGATCGACCCGCGCGACGCCGACTCCCTTTACATCTCCACCGACGCCGACCCGGTGACCGGAGAACCGCTCGTCAGCGCGGCCGACGGCCAGCGCCACCACGAGCTGTTCCACGGGCGCACGCGCGACGGCGGCGCGACCTGGAAGTGGACCCCGGTCACGCGCGACTCCCCCGCCGACAACCTGCGCCCGATCGTGCCGATCTGGGACGACCCGGACCGGGTCGTCCTGATCTGGATGCGCGGCGCGTACCACCACAACCAGGGGCCGTGGGACACCCGGGTGGTCGCGCGGATCCTGCCGCGCGCGGCGGCGTAGGCGCGGGGCGCGTCAGGCGTCCGCCGGGACGCTTACCCGGCGGCCGGTCTCGAAGGACTCCACGGCGGCCAGAGCGAGCACCAGCGCGCGTCGGCCCGCGCGGGCGTGGACCGGCGGCCCTTCGCAGCGCCGGAACGCGGCCAGCAGGTCGTCGAAGTACCGGTCGAACGTCCGGTGGAACTCGCGGTCGCGGTCGTTGAAGTAGCCCGCCTCCCAGACCTCGCCCGTCTCGCTCCCCGCCGCGTGGAACGCGTACCGGCGCACCGTGTCCTCGATCACCACCCGCCCGCCGAGGCCGTTGACCTCGACCCGGTGCGTCTCCGGGTAGGCGTAGGACGAGTCGTAGGAGCCGACCAGACTGCCGACCGCGCCGACCGCGAAGCGCAGCGAGAGCGCGACGGTGGAATAACCCTTGCCGGTCTGGTCCGTCATCTCGGCCATGACCGAGGCGACCGGCCCGCACAGATGCTCCAGCATGTCGAAGCCGTGGCACTGCGTCTCGATCAGGTTCGCGTGGGGGTGGTCGCCGCGCCCCTCGCCCCCGAACCGCCAGGTGGCGAAGACCACGTCGCCGAGCCGCCCCTCGCGGATCGCCCGGTGGGCCATCTCGACCGGCCGCGCGTAGCGGTGGTTGAAGTTTATCGCGAAGAACGACAGGTCGCGCCGCGCCGCCTCCGCCAGCAGGGCGTCCGCCTCGGCCAGGTCGAAGACGAGCGGCTTCTCGACCAGCAGGGGGAAGCCCGCCCGTATCACCTCCAGGGTGGGGCCGAAATGCCCCTGGTTCGGCAGGCACACGCTCACGAGGTCGGGCCTTTCCGCCTCAAGCATCCGCGCGACGTCCGTGTAGGCGCGGACGCCGTACTCCCGCGCCCGCGCCTCGGTCCGCTCGGGGCTGCGGCCCGCGACGGCGACGAATTCGACGTCCGGGTGCGCGGACAGGACGCGCGCGTGCTGGCGGCCCCAGCCGCCCGTCCCGATGAGGGCTACCCGGGTGGGTACTGCGTCGTTGCTCACTGCTCGATGACCACCTTTCCGGTCGCCCCCGAGAAGAACAGCTCGAAGGCGTTCTGGATGTCCGCGACGGGGAAGCGGTGCGTGACGATGCGGTTCAGGTAGTCCCGGGACTCCCCGGTGCGCAGAAGCGCCAGATTCCCCGGCATCTCGGCGAAGGCGAAGTACTCGCTGCCGAGGACCGCGCGCTCGGGGGCGATCAGGTCGCCGGAGACGTTCAGGCCCAGCGTCTCCCCGTGTCCCACTAGCACCAGCACCCCGCGCTGCCCGAGGGCCGACAGGGCGGCCCGCCGCGCCGCCTCGCGGCCCGCAGTGTCCACGGCGACGTCCACCCGCAGGTCAGGGGGCAGGGGGGCGTCCGCCTTGAGCGGCGTCCCGCCGAGCGACGCCGCCAGGTCGAGTCGGTAGTCGGTGACGTCGGAGACGTAGACCGGGAAGTCCGCCCCGTGGAGCAGCTTCGCCATCGCCAGGACGCCCAGCCCGATCGGCCCCGCCCCGGTGACGAGCAGGGACTCGATATCCGGGCGGACCAGCGCGGCCCGGGCGAGGGCGTGGCCGCCGGTGCCCATGATGTCCAGCAGCAGTGTCGCCTCGGTCGCCGACACGTCCGGGGGAACCGGGAAGAAGATCGACTCCGACACCAGTTCGTACACCCCGTAACCGCCGTCGCGGTTGAATCCCATGTCGGCGCGCCTGGCGAGGCACTGGTTGGTGAACCCGAGTCGGCACGATCGGCACTCTCCGCAGAAGTCCATGAGGTAGACCGCGCCCCGCGTGCCGACCGGCGTCCGCGTCCGCGGCCCCGCCGCGGCCACCGTGCCCGCCGCCTCGTGGCCCGGCGTCACCGCCGAGCCGCTGTGGAACTGCCCGCGCTCGGACCCGCACAGGGCGTTCGCCTCGACCCGTAGCAGAAGCTGTCCCGGCCCCGGCTCCGGCACTGGCTTCACCGTCGTCTGGATGCGCCCGCCGCCCGCGAAGTGCGGGACCACCTGTTCCGCCGCCACCCGTTGCGTACTCATATGGCGTGTAATACCACCGCCGACGGGGCAACTCCTCCGACGCAAGGGGCGACGACGTGCAGAGGTGGGCGCGGGCTAGAGGTCCGCGACGTGTTTGGCAAGCCGTGCGGCGGTCTTGGGCATTCGGT